>QLUP01000077.1 GCA_018725485.1 Candidatus Lithacetigena glycinireducens
ACTTGGTTAATTTTTGTTAAATTTGGCATTAAATATTCTCTCGGAATAATTTTCTCGTTTATGATTTTTGCTTTCCATGTTGTTACCATCGTTTGTCCTGATATTTTGGGTATAGAAGATTCAATTATAGGGCAGGGGATAAACGATTTTTCATTAAGTATTGCCTCTGCTAATATTTTATCACCGCTTGTTTCAGCAATAATAGCATCTTCAAGTCTGCGTGTCTCAGCCTCTTTTTGTGCTAAGTTCACAAGTCTTGTTTCTTCTGTTTTGCATTTAGCTTCTTCTGCTAAATTCCAATTTACCATTTCTTTGTTAATATGCTTTTTTAATGGTATGAGTTTTTCTAATTCGGCCGCTCTTGCTGATGTCAATGCTTTATGGGCAGCATTAGCTTTTTCGCAAAGAGGGTCAAAAAAAGCTTTAATTTTTTTCTCTAGTGCATTAATAGTTTTAAACATCTCTCCTGCTTGTATATAAGTTTCTGCGTTTACTACCTTAAAAGTTAAGACTTGATTATCAATAGCAATAAATTCTCGTTTTACTTCTTCTGGTATCATAATCGCATTTTCTACATCATTTGATTTTTTAATTTTTTGCATATATCCTCCTATTTTATTTTATCTATACATTGTGAGGCTGATTTTCTAATATCTTTTTCCCAAAACCTAAAAACTTTATAGCCCTTAAAATGTAGAACAACATCCTGTGCTATATCTTTACCTTTATTTTTTCTCTTTGAATGCCAATAATCCCCATCACATTGAATAATTCTTTTATCCGGTAGCAGGAAATCTACAAGAGCAATGCCTTCAATAGGGGCATGTTTTAGGTAAGGAATATTTCTTTTAATAAGTTCATTCTCAATAGCAATTTCTATGGAAGTATTTTTTTGTTTTGAACGTTGCATACTCCAAATACCATGACATCTATTAGAACAAAAATTATTTTTTCTAATCACCGAAGGTCTTACATATTCTTCTTTTCCACATACTTTACATATCTTTTTTACTCTCTTTGCTCGGATAGGTGCACGAATATTTTTCATGGTTTCTGCTATTTTTTGTTTATGTGATTCCGTAAAGGGATCAGGAGATTTTCTATTAGGAAATTTAATCCCAATCATCGCTTTTCTAATTTTTTCAATGTGTTAAGTTGATAATTTTCTACCCCGCAGTGCTTCACTTATTTTTCTTTTAGCTTCTTCCGTATATTTGTGTCCTAGCAACGCTTCACTTATTTTCTTTTTAGTTTCTTCCGTATGTTTATGTCCTAAACTATTTTTTTTACCTTTCAATGCATTACTTAATTTTAGTTTCGTTTCTTCGGAAAATTTTCTTCCTACATTAATAGTATGTCCTCTACTAAACATAATTTTCTTTTTTCCACTGTTGTAATGTTAATGCTGAAAGAAAAACGGATAACCCTTTCTGTAATTCCCGTGCATTGACAGGTTTTAGATTATATTTTCCATTGTTAAGGTAAAGATTCATCCCAGATAGGATAATAATCCCCGATACCCGCAGTAATTCCATATACGCTGCAAGCTGGATAGGATGCCAGGGAGCAAAACTGCCTATTTTACAGTCTATTACAGTCATGCTTCCATTCAAATAACCCCATAAATCAGGTGTGCCTGCAAATTTATGCAAGTTGTGATACATAGGTCTTTCAAACCCCTCTACTTTGAACCCTGTATCTTTCAAAAACTTTTCAAACCCCTGGAGAAAAGGTTCAAGCTGAGGGTCAAGGTTATCCCTATCAAGATTATCCTCAAGGTGTAATTTAATGGCTTGGTGGAGATATTTTCCCCTTTTCATGTGCCATTCATTATTACCTTGATAATTTATTAACCCCTCAGCCTGAAGAATTTGAGTTACAGAGGGTAGGATTTGACCATTAGAAAGTGAATATGTATGTGTTTCAGGGTCAAATCTAAGTTCAAGCATTATATAGTGTCCTTTTTATCTTCGGTTTTACTTTCGGTTTGGACTTGAAACATACAAACTGCTCTGTCTTCACATATTGTAGTTTCATCTACATAGCTTGATAAACTGCAGGTGAGTGGATTCCCAGTGCAGCCTTCAAACTTTATTGCTATGAGGTTATTACCTTTTTCACTTGCCTGATAGACAATTTCAACTGGCTTGCCTATCTTTGTGGCAGCAATATCGTGCAATGTTTTTGAAAACGTGTTATACCATATACTGTCAGCAAGGATTCCATACAGCGTCCATACTTTATTTCCTTTTTTACCTTCCTTACTGGATACCTTTTCTATTACAGCCTTGATTGTGATACCTTCGGCATCTGTTGTTTGTGTCTGTTTTTTAGCTTGCGGTGGCATTATGGGGGGCTTGTTCTGCGTCATGTCCTGCATTTCCTCTGCTGGTGTAGCCCTGTATCCTGCAAGCACAACAACCCATGCAAGCACGTTTCGGAGTGCTTTCGCACAGGCTCTTGTTTGCGCCATGCTCCTAAGTTGAAATAATGGTTTGTCCTTCCAGTTTGGTTCGTCATTGAGGCACATTGCCTCTGCTGCGCTGATTTCCATGCCATCGGAAGTTTTTATAGCTACCGCCTTAGCCTCAAAACCCTGAACATTGCCATAATCTATATACTGTGTTTGGGTTATTTTGGCAGTGATACCATAGAATCTGCCGACTGTCTGCCAGTCCTCAAATTCCAGGTATTGCTCACCACCTATTATTATTGGCTTCTTCTTTTTGCCAATAATATCCGCTAATGCCCTTGCTGCCTCTTGAGCCTCTGCTAATACCTGCTCTGGCGGTCTATTTATTGCTATGTCGCCATGAGTTTCATATGCTACCAATTCTTTTGCCATATTATTTGTCCTCCTTTTCTTCTTCTTCTTTCTCATCAGGTTCGTCGTATTCTTTGCTGTTTTCGTATTTCAAAGCCCTGATTGCATCAAGTTTATCCTCTGTCATTTGTTAGCCTCCTCTGTTTTGGTCTTTCTTACATAAGGGCGCTCTTTTTTCCTATCCCAATACGGACTTCTGCATTTGGGGCACGTCCGCACTTCTGTTTTTCTTGGAAGCCACTCATGTAGACATCTTTTGCAAAGAAGCTGTTTGAGTTCTATGTTGAACCTCTTTGCATTTGAAAGATTTTCGCTGGTTAGAGACATTGTTTACCTCCTCCTTTTCACTTAAGTATAGCATATACTATTAGATTTGTTAAGCTAAAAATATCATTGTAAATCAATGGTTTTGTAGCAATCTAATATGCTTATATTAATATTTATCTGATATTAGATGAAGGTCTCTATCATCTTCTGGTTCATCTCCGCATGATGTGCTTCGTAGGTCGGCAACTAAATCGTTTCTTCTAACTTCAGCCAGCTCTAACGATATTCTTAGTGCTGTGTTAAGTTCTAAATTGAGAGGATATTTTTCTATTAGTCCTTTGTGAAGAAGAACTGCTTCCTCTAAGTCCCAAATTTCATCCAAAATTAAATTAAGGTCTCTATAATTAGTTGTTTTTGAATCAGTCATTTTCACCTCCTCCTTACGGGTTTTTTAAGGGAGCAGGTATCCATTGCCTGCTCCCGTATAGTTATTTAGCTTTTCATCTCATCTACCCTACCCCAATACTTTTTTAAGAAAGGGTCTGTCAGATGCGATAGGCTTCGTTGTGCTTCCTCAACAGACATTCCCGCGAATCCCATCTGATATCCGAGAGTTTCGAAGTTGGTAATTTTTGTGGTATGGTTCATAGGAACTCCACGGCTCTGAAGACGGTCCTTACTATAATAATTGCAGAGCCCGTGTTGATAGCCCCGCCAGAATTTCACGAGGATGGGGATGTAGAATCTCTCATGTTTCGGCAGGTTTGCTGACTCAGCCAGTCTTCCCGCCTTTTCTATATTACGTCTGAATTCTGTTTGTTCCATTTCTTTACCTCTTTTCTTTTGAGGGAGCAGGCACATATATGTGCCTGCTCCCGTATGGTTGTTTCTATAGTTCTTTTCCGTTCTGGTCGTAATATACGTGCGAGTGCCTGCGTTCCTCCCAAGAGCATGTGCACCCAGGGATTGCAGGACTACTACCACGCCACTCGCCTGTCCACTTGTGCCACTGGCTGGAGTGCCTGCCAGTGTATACCATCACCTCTGCTTGTTTTGCCTTCGGGCAGAACCATATTTCCGCCTTGTAATACTTCTCCGCATATTTTTTTGCTTTTTCTACTGTCATTTTTTTCCTCCTTTTTTAAGGCGGGCTCAGCCAGTATGCTGAACCCGCCGATGTGTTTGTGTTTCGGCCTTACCCACCTCAGCTCTGGCGAGGCTGAAAAGAGGATAGTCTACTTCTATCCCTGAATTGGAATCTCTCCTTCGTATTCACTGTCTGCGAGACTGTCATACCATTCTTGTAGAATGTAGATAGCCCCTGCTGTTTCGGCAAACACTTTTTCTGCTGAAAGTGTAGTTTTTTCTGGAAGTTCTACCGTCGGAGATTCATGTGTTCCGAGAGTCATATATACCCGCCAGTCATTTTCGTCGGGTTGGTCTATCCAGTGCGCCGATGCCTCTGTGAAAATGTTGTCGAGAAGCGCAATCGTCCCATATTCAGTTCCGTCCAGATACCTTTCAACCTTGCCGTTTTTTTTGACTATTACTTTGAGTTTCATTCCTTTTACCTCTTTTCCCTCCGCCGCCTCTTGCGAGTGCGGGCTTATGAGGTTTTTTTGAGGGGACTGGCATATGAAACCAGCCCCGTGTTTTTTCAGTTGTTTCTCAGTTTTGTGTGTTGTGTGATTGCTCTGCAATTTTTTTCAGACGTGGTAGGCCGCCTTTGAGATGTCTACCATACGATGTCAATACACACCCTGTCTGCGTGTTCACGAAAAACTGCTCTATGACCTCCCCACCAGGCTCGTCGTATTCCAACCACACCTGATCCCGGAATGACTCTGGAACTTCGTCCAGGGTCCAGTTACCCAGCCATTGCTCTGTCTCTGTATCATCATATATTCTTTTGATACATCTCTCTCTTGCTAGGTTTTTCTCCACTGCAATTCTCGCCTGTTCTATGGCGTCTTTTATTTTCATTTCTCTCACCTCCTTTCTATGTATAATATATATAATATAATCATATCATATATTCATAGCCTTGTCAAGACCCAAAAAATCCTTTAATTTCAATGAGTTACATTTTTTCTATTTTCTTTTTTCTCCATATATATATATC
>QLUP01000078.1 GCA_018725485.1 Candidatus Lithacetigena glycinireducens
TAGCAATGAGTGCGCTTATGCTTAACCCTTCCGTCGCACCCGCAAAAGCTTGCATCTCGCGACTTGAAGCACTCCTTAGAAATATAACGTCTCGTGGGTCTGAACATGTTGAATTGTTCGTTCAATGGCTTCTAACGAGCTGTCTAAGTCCTAAGTCTACTTGTGCACGCTTTGTCGCTAATAGTCATATCTTCTTCCGAGCCAACATTATACGCGCGGCATGACTCGCCCTTAAGAAGAATCGTCCATAACCAGATGGCCAAATCAGCAGCGTAGAGATAGGATCGCACCGTTATAAGCCCCACCTATATTAGCATCCGCTGAGGTCTGATTATCCTTGCAACCTGCACACTGAGAAGTTATGAAGTTGCGAAGATAAGAAGTTACGCAATTTAAAATCATAACTCTAAAAACAAAACTTTTCAGCTTTCATTTCCATAGCGTTTACTTTTGCAATAATATGTTCATATTCTGTATCAAGCTCATCAAACAAATTCCCTGCTAATATAGCGACAGGCAAATGAGAATTCTAACCAGCTTTGGGTTTCTGATGCTTCTTGCATAGCATCTGTCAGTTTATTTCTAAATACCGCTATATATCTTCTCTTTCTCCATGCCTCAGCAATACTGGAACAAACTGAACGGGATGAGCGTCTAATCTGGTCTGTAAGTGAATATTTCTCTTCTGCTGGAAAACCTTTTGTTATCTCAAATATTTCCATTGACCCATTGAATGCCATTCTATAAACCTCAAGCTCTCTAAAATGCGTTATCTTCTTGCCCTCATCTTTATATTTTCTTATCTTCATAACCTTTTATCTTCTCAAATTTCTAATTGTTGCCCTCTCATCAACCAATACCCTTATATCCTTTGTTGTAAAACCAAAATATTTCAGGAGGATATCCCTTACATTCGTAACATCATTCACACAACCATTCAAATCCGAACCCGGAATCTTATACTTATTGATTCCCACCAACAATGCCCTCTTTGACATATCTCCATTCCTCCTTTCTTGTATGTTGTATCTTAATTTCCACTTACGAAGTGGAAATTATCACGCCTTTTAAAAATGGTCGCTGTCCCTGTTTTCCTAGTTTAAAAACATTAGTCAGTCTTTTCTTAGAAAAATAGTGTTGCTCACTTGCTTTGCTTCAAGTAGAAAGAATAACTTTTTTTATCCCCTCTTCAAGTCCGATTTTTAGCTTCCAACCCAAAACTACGCTTTAAGCATCTCCTCTACTTTTTTCGCATCATTTAAAAACATCTGCACTGTTTCCTTTGAATACGGGTGAACTATCATTCCCTCAATGAAGCTCGGTATAACAGTTACAATGTGAGCACCCGACAAAAGCCACTCAATAATATTCAATACTTCTCTAGTTGAACCAATAATGATTTTTGCTTTTAATCCAAAATCATCCAATAAATTTACTATGAAAGACAATATTATTTTATTCTTTCTACTACAGTCCTTCCTTTGTTGACTATTAATTGAATTGATAAATAGAGGTATTAGAGACATCGATAGCTTTATATGAATTCAAATGCAACCGATTAAAATATAAAAACAAACACCTTATAAGTGCTACATGAGTTACTACAAGGCTTATTGTATCTGGCTGTTGCTCCAAAATTCTATTTATAGCCCTTACAGCCCTTTGCTGAATCTCATCCAGTGTTTCCCTCCCATTAAGCTTCAACTCCGCAGGCCTTTCTAACCATATTTTATATTCAAATGGATATCTCGTTACTACTTCATCTTCTGACAATCCTTCCCATAGTCCCATTTTCATCTCTATTAAATCAGGTTCTATAACAAGCTTAGTATTAAGATATGTATTTAAAATCCGGGCGGTCTGAAGAGCCCTTCTTATTGGGCTGGTATATGTATATATAGTAGAGATACCCCATCCTTGCATCTCTTTTCCAAGTCTATTTGCCTGTGAAATACCTTCTTCAATCAATCCTTCCTCACTCCATCCAGCATAAACCTTCTCCACATTTGAACAGGTAACTCAATGTCGAACCAGATAGACTGTCCTATCAGCCATTATCCCCTCAGCTTTTTATAAAGAATCTGCATAATCATGTGGGTTAGGATAAGATGTATATCTTCTACCTTTTGCATATCATTTACCGGAACCACAACTGATATTTTTGCTATCTTTGTAAGTTGTCCTCCATCAAACCCTGTAAACCCCATAGTAGTTGCTCCAATCTCATTTGCGTAGTTTATTGCCTTTATAACATTCTTTGAATTTCCACTTCCTGAAAAGCCTATCACCACATCTCTTGGTTTTAAGAAGTTTTTTAACTGTTCAATAAATATATCCTCATAAGAACTGTCGTTGGCATAGGCAAGCATAATGGGAATGTTATCGTTGAGACATATGACTCTGAATCTCTTTTGGAGGCCACAACACACACTCTTATTCATATCACAGGTGAAGTGAGAAGCGGTAGGCCCACTCCCCCCGTTTCCCATGGTAAACACATAATCGCCCTTCTCGTATGTGTCAAAAAGGAGTTTCACAACCTCCTCACATATTTCAAGGGATATACTGTCAAGGATTTTTTATGCCTCCAAGGTAATTCATAGCAAAAACTTTTACCATACAACCTGCCCCCTTTCTTCGTTAGCCTTTCTGTATGTATCAAGAGCCCCCTATGTCAATTATGTAATCTTCAATGACATAACCACACATTTTGCCTGTAAGAGCTGGAAAGACATCGAAACAAAAATCAACATAGCCCTTGTGAGGAATAAACTCAAACAACTCATTACCCGCCACATATATACCTGCATTAGCAAGATTAGAAGATGGATTAGAAGGTTTTTCCACAAAAGAGGTTATAATGTTTTTTTCATCCATCTCTGCAATACCGCATCTGGATGGTTCAGGAGTTCTGAAAAGCCCCATCGTCAGAACCTTTCTATGTTTCGTGTGAAAATCTGCCATTTTCTTTAGATTTAAATTTGTAAGATTATCAGCATAAATTATAAAAAACATATTTTCATCTTTTACAAAATCCCTGTTAGCAAGAATAGTTCCTGCACTACCAAGAAGTTCTGGTTCATAAAAAGTATAAATCTTTATCCTAAAGTCGTTAGTCTTTATATACTCTTCAACCATGTGTGATAGATGATGAAGATTTACAAGAACCTCGGTTACACCATACTTTTTACAGAGATCAAACCATATTCCCAGTATTGGTCTTCCGCCAACAGGAAGAAGGCATTTTGGAATATTGTCCGTCAGGGGTCTTATCTGGTTCCCTTTCCTGCAGCAAGGATAAGGGCCCTCATTTCCACTCATAACCCCTTATATTAAAGATAACTTTACTACCATCCCTTGAAAGCAGGAAAGGTAGTTCCCTGTATCCATTAAGAGCATTTCTCAAGGAGTTCTGCTTTTCCATAGGGCAGTATAATAGAAGAAATCCACCAGCTCCTGCACCTGCTATCTTCCCGCCTATTGCTCCACTATCTATTGCTTTCTCATACAGGTTATCAATCTCATAATTTGTGATATTGGATGCAAGCTTTTTCTTTTCCTTCCAGCTTTCATGAAGTAGAAACCCTATTTTATCCAGTTCCCCCTTCAATAAATACTCCTTTGCTATGTAAGCCATATCCTTTAACTTCCTTAATTCTGCCAGTCTGTTTTCAATGTTATTCCTCTGTTCATTCAGCACATGGAAGGAACTCCTTGTCTTACCTGTAAAAAATATGGAAAGATTTGCAACAAGACGCATTTTCATTTCATTAGAAATTTCAAACCTTTCAACAGTGACACTCCTATCTTTCCTAAACTCAAGAAACGAAGATTTCCATAAGAGGCTATATACTGATCCTGTATACCTATGGGGTTTTTCAATATGTCAATTTCAATTTCACATGCCTCCCTTGTAAGTCTCTCCTGTGTCACCTGTTCACCCTGATAAGCATAAAAAACATTCAGCAGACCAACTGTAACACTGCTTGAAGAACCAAGCCCGCTCCCCTCAGAGGGGACATCAGCAAGTGTGGTAATCTCAACCCCCTTGGTTATGCCTGTTTTTCTCATTGCCTCTCTGACAAGGTCGTGTTGAATCTCATCCACATTATCTATAATTTCCTTTTTTGAATAGTTAATGTAGATTTTGTCGTCAAACCTCTCCTTCACAATTATATAGACATAATAGACATACTTATCTATAGTAAGACTCAAGACAGCCCCGCACTCTTTTAAGTAAAACTCTCTGAAATCAGTACTACCACCAAAAAGGCTTATTCTCAAAGGTGTTTGAGTGATTATCATACTACACCATTTTAACCCTTCTCACCACGTTTAAGTCTTTCATCCTCTTTTCTGCATAATCAAGGACATCCTTTATATCGACCTGTGACTCCAGCCATCTTTTATAATCCTCTACGTTTTTCCGCGGAGAATATTTTGGTTCCCATCCAATGGACTTTAACCTGCCTATGTCAGATACTATGTGACGTGTATCTCCAAACCTGTATTCCCCCCGAATTGCAGGCATTATATCTTTACCAAAGACTTCCTTAACTATTTCCGCAAACTCAAGGACTGTATAACCTCTTCCACCACCTACATCGAAGACATTAAAGTTAGCCTCTTCCTTCTCAAGGACAAGGAGATTAGCAGAAACAACATCTTCTATATTTACAAAGTCTCTTAACTGTTTCCCATCTTCGTAAATAACTGGTTGTCTGTCAAAAAAGTAACTAAGACAGAAAAGCCTGCATGCCCCTGAATATGCATTATAAAATGACTGCCGCGGCCCCTGAACAATTGAGTACCTCATGACAACGGTTGGTATATCATAGCGCTTGCCAAGATTGAGAGCTATCAACTCCTGTGTATATTTAGAAACTGCATATTGATTTTGGGGATTTACTTTCGACTCATCGGTAATCTGGGGTTCAAGAAGACCGTTACATTCGGGACATCTGTGCTCCCACTCTCCTTTTTCTAAGTCAGACTGGGTCTGATATCAGGATAATAAACCTTCCTGTCCACAGGACAGAAATACTTGCCTTCACCATATACAGCCTGTGAAGATGCAAGGATAACTTTCTTCAAGGGCAACTTTTTCTCTACAGCTATTTCATACAAAAGGGCTGTTCCCACGCTGTTCACATGAAAAAACTTGCTAAAATCTGGAAGATAG
>QLUP01000079.1 GCA_018725485.1 Candidatus Lithacetigena glycinireducens
TATTACTTAAAGATGTGGCTTGAGAAGGTATCTAACCTCTGATAAATATTGGGGTTAAAAATTAAACGAGTTTAAGGATGGGTAGCAGGGCTAAAAAAATGTTGTCCGCAGTGGCCAGGTTGGGTTTAGGTTGTGGACTCTTACAGGCTATTGAGAAACGAAGAATTTAGATATAATATAAATGTAGGAGGAGGATTCTCCCAAAGCGGGACCTTCCTTCCACATAAAATGGTTAAGAGTAACATAAACTATTCATAGAAGGTGTAAAATGTCCGTTTTTGCAGGTGTAGGAATCAGCAATATTAAGGACTCCTATCAAGCAGGTAAAGAGGCTGCTCAAAAAGCCCTCACAGAAATGGGAGGTAATCATCCCGATTTTGTTCTGGTATTTAGCACTGACAGTTTCAATCAAAAGGAGATGATCGAAGGAATAAGGGTAATCACTGGTAAGGCTTCCTTAATTGGCTGTTGTGGTGCTGGTGTGATATCAAAAGAGGGGCTATCTACAGATTCTATCGCGGTTTTAGCACTTAGATCTGATGTTCTTCAAATCAATACTGGTATGGTAAATGATATCGGCCAAAATTCACGACTTGCAGGAGAAAAAGTGGCTAAAGCAATACTGGATAAAGAACCAGAGAAAGGCTATAAATATCCTCCCACTTTGCTTATGCTTCCTGATGGCTTGACCTGCAATGTATGCGAATTAGTGAGAGGTGTTTACGAAAGTTTAGGACCTACTTACCAGCTTGTTGGTGGAGGAGCTGGTGACAATGTAAGATTTATCAAAACCTACCAGTTTATTGATGATGAAGTCTATCACGATGCCGTTTCTGTTGCCCTTATCACTTCCGAAGTTCCGATGGGGATTGGAGTTGGACACGGGTGGTCTCCTATAGGTAGACCTTTGGTTGTCACCAAATCTCAGGGAAATATTATTAGAGAAATTGAAGGAAGTCCAGCCTTTGAAGCCTATCTTGGCTATTTTGGAGATGTAACTCCCAGACTTACTCCTGAGAACTTTCCTGAGTTTGGGATGAGACATCCCTTAGGTTTACCTGACATAACAGGAGCCTATACCATAAGGGATCCACTTAAGGTAGAAGAGGATGGTTCTATATTTTGTGTGGCGGAAGTGCCTGAAAACTCAGTGGTAAGAATAATGAAAGGGGACAACGAATCTGTTATTCAAGCAGCTAAGGAGAGTGCTCAAAAGGCAGTGAATTCAATAGGGAAGAGAAAGCCTGGTTTAGCAATTGTCTTTGATTGTGTCTCAAGACTTCTACTCTTGGGAAAAGAGGCTCAAAGAGAGTTAGATACTATTAGAGATGTCATTGGTAGAGATGTGCCTTTAATTGGGTTCTTCACCTTTGGAGAGATAGGCTCTGCTAATGGTGGTCCTCCTGTTTTTCATAATAAGACAGTGGTAGTGTGTGTGATGGCCTCATAACTATTTTTTGATAAAATTATGGTTAAGTTAACCCCTTAGACGCGATATCATTAACAGAGTTTACAAGGAAGAATTAATTGATGGCTGAAAAAAGACGAGTCAAAAATTCGCAATCTAATAATAAGAGTCTCCAATCATTAACTGATCTGGAGAAAAGAATAGTCGAACTTTCAGTTCTTTACGAGTTATCTTCCATCCCCGCAGTTGGGTTAAATATGGAGGAGATTTTCAACACGGCAATGGACAAAGCAACAAGACTGATGAAAGCAGAGAGAGCCGCCCTTTTCCTTTTAGATGAACTCACCCAGAAACTAATTATAAAAGTGGGTCAAGGATTTGGAAGAGAAGATCTTAAAACAATCACTATCGAGCCTGGAGAGGGGTTTATTGGACAAGCATTTAAAGAAGGAAGACCAATAAATCTTTGGAACCAAGGAGGTTTTAGAAGATTAGATCCTTTTATTAAAAGATTTCCTGTTAAATCTGCAATGATTACGCCCATAAAGGTAGGAGAAAAATTTATTGGCGTTCTTTATTCAGGAAGACTCCTTCCTCAAAAATTCACCTCAGAGGAACTAAGGTTATTCACTATTTTAGCTGATCGGGTGGGGGTAGCTATTGAAAATGCACGGCTTTTTGAAAAAGAAAAGCAGCATAGGCAACAACTATCCGATCTTCAAACAACCTCCACTGCTATCATCTCTGAGCTCAATCTAAAATCACTTTTGCAAACGATTACTGATAAAGCTGCCCAAACCTTTAATGCCCCTGCTGTTAGTCTTATGTTCTGGGATGAAAAGGAAGAGAATCTTATTATAAAAGCTAGTTTTGGTCTATCTGATGAATATGTTAAGTCTCAGCGCATTCCCAAAGATAGAGTCAATTTAGCCAAAGGGCCTGAAGGAAAATTTGTACCCTTCGTTACCTCGGATATCCGTCTTACCCCTTTCGGGGATGTTAGTCTCATTAAAAGAGAGTGTCTTTGTACTGTATTAACTATCCCACTTTTAGAATCCAGCAAGCTAATTGGTGTTGGTGCCCTCAACATTTACAGTAAAGATAGTCCACGAGTCTTTAGTTCAGAAGATATTGAGCTTGCTCAGATCTTTGCTTATCAAGCTTCAATCGCCATCGAGAACGCTCGGCTCTTTGAAAGAGAAAAAGAAGTTGCTAAACAACTTAGAGCAATAAGTGAGATGGGAAGAGTGATTATAAGCTCCTTAGAAACTGAAAATTTATTCAAGCAGGCTGTCGATTTAGTTGAAAATGTTGGACCCTATCCTTTTGTTTTCGGATTATTATTAGATAAAGAAACCAATGAGTTAGTTCAGATAGCCAAGGCTGGAAGAATCCAGGACAAAATTCCTTCTAAGTATAAGCAAAAGATAACAGAAGGAGTGGTTGGTCGAGCGGTTGTCACAGGTGAAATTCAGATTTCAGGAGATGTAAGCACTAATCCTTATTACTTAAAATGGTTTCCTGAGGTAAATTCCGAAATTTCTGTTCCAATTAAAACAAGGTTTGGAGAAGTGATTGGCGTTTTAGATGTTCAATCAGATAAATTCAACGCATTTAGAGAAGATGATATTACAACTATTCAAACTATCACAGACCAACTCTCAGTTGCTGTAGAAAACTTACAACTTTATAAAGATTTAGAAAAAAGAGTAAATGAATTATCCAGCCTTTACGCGATCGCACAGAGTATCACCAGTATATTAACTTTAGATGATGTTCTCAATCAAGCTCTTGCTAAATTAAGACAAGTTGTTCCCTCTCATGCAACTGCAATACTACTCTTTGATCCTTCGTTGAATGTATTAAAAGTTAAAGCTTTCTCTGGACCATCGATAACTGGTTTGGAAACTATTCACTTTAAACCAGGACAGGGTATTACTGGAACAGCATATCAAACCAAAAAAGGCATTATTGTCCCGGATGTAGAGAAAGACCCAAGATATATTACTGGGTTTCTGGACATTAGAAGCGAGATAGCTGTCCCCCTTATTTATCAAGATGAGATATTAGGTGTTTTAAACGCAGAGAGCAAAGAAATTAATGCCTATAATGAAGATCATCTGAGAATTGTGAATTATTTTGCTAATCAAGTAGCCATTGCCATCAGAAATGCTCAGCTATTTGAAGAGACCCAGCGTCTTGCAGCCACTGATCCCTTAACAGGTGTTTGGAATAGAGGGCATGTTGAGAAACTTCTTAAGACCGAGTTGGAACGCGCTCATCGCTTCCATCAAGAATTCTCTGTTCTTTTAATAGACTTGGACAACCTTAAGTTCTTCAACGATACCTATGGTCATTCAGCAGGGGATAAGGTTATCTGCATGCTTGCCCAGCTCCTTCTAAACACATGTCGGGAGATTGATATCGTGGGAAGATATGGAGGAGATGAATTTGTGGTTATTCTGCCCGAGACTGACGCCCCAGGTGCTACTGTGGTTGGAGAGAGAATCCTGACTGCTTTGAAAAAGGAAGCCTTCTGGACACCAAAGGCTACCAGAGTGCCGATCAACATAACCATAGGTGTTGCCTCCTATCCCTCAGATGCTGATGAGGTTGACAGACTTTTATCTCTTGCCGATGCAGCTATGTACCGGGGCAGGGTTGGAGGAGGAGGAAGATTCTCCTCACTCACAGCTCGTCCCCGAGAGGAGCCCGAGCCTTTGTCTACTCGTTTTGATGTGTTAGAAGGATTACTGATTGCAATAGATAGCAAGGATCATTACACCTTTAGACACTCCCAGGAGGTTACTAAATTAGCTCTTGCCCTGGGGCAAAAGGTAGGGCTATCTCCAGAAGAGATGAGAATGCTTGAGATTGCAGGTAAGCTTCATGATGTGGGAAAGATAGGCATCCCCTCTAATATTTTAAATAAGCCTGGAGTGCTCAATCCAGAAGAATGGAAGGCGATTCAGGAGCATCCTCGCTTAGGATACTTGATCTTACAGCAAATTCAACAAATAGAACAAGCACTTCAGGTTGTGTTACTTCATCATGAACGGTATAACGGTGAAGGTTACCCATCAAATCTAAAAGGTGAGGATATACCACTCCTTGCCAGGATCTTAGCTATTGCTGATGCATTTTCAGCTATGCAGACTGACCGACCTTATCGAAAAGCATTAACCCCTGCGGAAGCCGTCCATGAACTGCTGCTTAATGCTGGAAAGCAATTTGACCCCGAGTTAGTAGAGAAGTTCATTGAACTCGTTGAAAAAGGCGAGATCAGTTCGTCATGACCTACTGAGCCTTTCATAAATAATGGAGACAGGCATATTTTTAAGCAAGTAAATATCAATATTATCCTTTAAATATATAGGTGGATACAATAAAATAATTCTGCCTATCCCCTTAATCATCATTGCGGGCAACTGAAGGTTGCGAAACAAACTCATGTTTTATCGATTGTTCCTTTACTTCTCCTCCCTTGATGGGAGGAGATAGAGGAGGGTGAAGTTCTCTGTCACTCTGGACCCCAATCCAGAGTCTCCTTCACTTTGTCTTTGCGAGCCCCGCACCTATTCACCAATCTCCAATAGGTGTGGGGTGTGGCAATCCCATGTTCTCTCCTCTTTGTCATCGCAAGACTGCCAAAGGCGGTCAAGCGACCTTATCTTTTATCGCCCCCTTACTTCTCCTCCCTTGATGGGAGGAGATTGAGAGGAGGGTGATTTATTATATAGTTCTAATAAGTATGTAAACATGATATTCCC
>QLUP01000008.1 GCA_018725485.1 Candidatus Lithacetigena glycinireducens
TATTATATTATTATTTTTGAGAGGTAATATGAGAAGATTAGTGCAAGGCAACGAAGCATCTGCTCATGCAGCCATAAAGGCTGGTCTTGGTTTTTTCGCTGGATATCCCATAACTCCTTCTTCGGAAATTGCTGAAGTAATTTCGCGGTATTTACCCTTCAAAGGTGGCATTTTTATGCAGATGGAAGATGAAATTGCCAGCATAAATGCCATAATTGGCGCTTCTCTGGCAGGGGCTCGGGTCATGACAGCCACCTCAGGTCCAGGGTTTTCCCTTATACAGGAAGGAATCGGTTATGCGGTTATGGTTGAAGCCCCTATTGTGCTGGTAAATATTCAAAGAGGCGGTCCGAGTACCGGCTTACCTACTGAAGTATCCCAGGGAGATTTAATGCAAAGCCGGTGGGGAAGTCATGGAGATTTTCTTTCTATAGTTTTAAGCCCATCTTCTGTGAAGGAGATGTATGAATTAACCTATGAGGCTTTTAATCTTGCTGAAAGGTTTAGGGCTCCGGTAGTAGTTTTATCGGATGAAGTTGTAGGTCACCTGAGGGAAGGGGTGGATTTTGAAAATATCTCTTTACCACCAATTGTAAAACGATCTAAGCCAGAAGTACCACCGGGTGATTATCATCCTTTTGAACCTGCCCTTAATGGCGTTCCTCCTCTTCCTGAGTACGGAACGGGCTATAGATTTCATGTTACCGGCTTATTCCATAACCAGAAAGGTTTTCCCACCAGCGATAAAAAGGATATTTCCACCCTTATGGATAGGTTGCACATTAAAATCAAAAACCATATTAAAGAATTTTTTAAGTTAGAAGAATATCAAACAGCGGATGCAGATATTCTATTTGTTTCTTACGGCATAACTGCTCGATCAGCTTTAGAAGCGGTTAATATTTTACGCGGACAGGGTATTAAAGCAGGGAATCTGAAGTTAATTACCCTTAATCCCATGGATGAAGAAGCAATCACCAGCATCCTTAAGAACCGGGAGATGATTTTTGTACCGGAATTAAATATGGGTCAGCTCGTGTTGGACATTAAAAGGTTAGGCTGTAAAAACCGGGTCTATGCCATAAATCGCTATGATGGAGATATACTAACTCCCCAGCAGTTGATTGAGGAAGTTATGAAAAGAATTAATGCAGGATTAGAAAGCCAATGAATATAAAAGACTTTTTAAGGACGGATTTTTTCCCTAATGTTTGGTGTGCTGGATGTGGCAATGGCATAGTATTACGCTCAACTCTGGAAGCCATCAAATCTCTGGATATATCAAAAGATGAAATAGCTATGGTTTCCGGGATTGGTTGTTCATCAAGAGCTACCGGTTATGTTGATTTTCACACAATTCATTCTCTTCATGGTCGGGCTATTCCTGTAGCCGTGGGAGTTAGAGCAGCTAAACCCAATATGAAAGTTTTTGTAATGACCGGTGATGGAGACTGCTCTTCCATTGGTGGGAATCACTTAATTCATGCCGCCCGCAGAAATATAGACCTAACGGTAATCGTGTTTAATAACAATATTTATGGAATGACTGGTGGCCAGGTATCTCCTACCACCCCTTATGGCTCTCGAACCACTACCACTCCTTCAGGTAACCCAGAGAAGTCCTTTGATATTTGCTCGCTGGTAATGGGTGCTGGAGCTACCTATGTTGCCAGAGGAACAGTGTATCATGTTCACCAGTTGATAAAACTTATTAAAGAGGCAATTAATCATAAGGGGTTTTCTCTTATTGATGTAGTAACACCCTGCCCGGTATATTATGGCCGAATGAACAGGTACGAAGATGGTATAGCCATGATGAAAGAAATCAAAGAAAAAGCTGTTACAGTTGAAAAAGCCCTCTCATTAAACGAAAAGGATCTTGAGGGCAAGATAGTAATAGGTCTTTTGAAAAAAGAAGAAAAAGATGAGTTCCTCCAGACTTACCTATCTTTCTACAACACCAGAAAGGAGGCTAAAAGTGATACAGCAATTTAGGTTTGCTGGTACCGGTGGCCAGGGTATTGGGGTTATGGGAGTAGTGTTTGCTGAGGCTGGAGTACTGGAAGGCAAAGAAGTAGCTTTTTCCCAGTCCTATGGTCCTGAAGCTCGCGGTGGAGCCTCTCGCACGGATGTAATTATCAGTGATTCCTACATTTATTATCCCAGGGTCACCGAGCCTGATTTTATGGTTATACTCAGCCAAGCATCCTTTGATAGGTATGTGAAAAAGAGCGATTCCAATTGCATAACTATTGTTGATGCCTCCATTGATACCGAAGATGGAGAAGGAATTTCTTTAATAAAAGTGGCCATAATTGATACCACTTTAAAGGAATTTAAGAAACCTGTTTTTTCTAACTTTCTAGCTCTGGGAGTTCTGGTAAAAGTTTCCCAATCCGTAAGCTGTAAAAGTTTAGAGGAAGCTGTAAAAAGAAGGATGGGTGGCAAATACTTAATTGAAAATTTAAAAGCCTTAAGTATTGGCTTTGAATTGATTAATAAATAAACAATTTTCAGGAGGTTTAGAAATGTCAGACAAATTAAATCCCTTTGAGATGGCGCAACAGCAAATTGATAAGGCTGCGTCAATTTTAGGTTTGGAACAGGGTATTCATGAAATACTCCGTTGGCCTAAAAGAGTACTTTATGTCAACATCCCTGTAAAAATGGATGATGGTAGTATCAAAGTTTTTCAAGGATACAGGTCTCAGCATGTGGATGTATTAGGACCTTTTAAAGGTGGTATTCGTTATCACCCTGATGTATGTATGGATGAAACTATTGCTCTTTCCATCTGGATGACTTTTAAATGCGGAGTTGTTGGTCTTCCTTATGGAGGAGGAAAGGGTGGTATCACCTGTAATCCAAGAGAACTTTCACCGGGAGAATTAGAAAGATTAAGCCGTGGTTATATCCAGGCTATTTCTCCAATAATAGGGCCAGAGAAAGATATCCCAGCCCCTGATGTTTACACTACTCCTCAAATAATGGCCTGGATGATGGACGAATTTAGCCAGCTTAAGGGTTATTATTCACCGGGTGTAATTACCGGTAAACCAGTAGCAGTTGGAGGTTCTTTAGGAAGAAATACCGCCACCGCCACGGGAACAGTAATTACTATAAGAGAAGCACTTAAAAGTATGGGAAAGACTTTTAAAGATATAACTGTGGCTGTGCAGGGTTATGGAAATGCTGGATTTTTCGCCGCCAAGTTAGTTTACGACAAAGGCGCTAAACTTGTAGCAGTGAGTGATTCCCGGGGTGGAATCCTGAACAAGGAAGGACTTGACCCCTACAAAGTTTTTGAACATAAGGAAAAGAATGGCTCGGTAGTAGGCTATCCTGGAGCAACTATCATTACTAATGAAGAACTTTTGCAACTACCTGTGGATGTTTTAATACCCGCAGCCCTGGAAGGAGTTATAACTAAGGCTAACGCTGGGAATGTTAAAGCAAAAATTATTGGAGAAGCGGCTAATGGACCGACTACCCCGGAAGCTGATGAGATTCTCTATAAAAATGGCGTGCTTATGCTCCCTGACATTCTGGCTAACGCTGGAGGTGTAACAGTTTCATATTTTGAATGGGTTCAAAATTTAACCAATTATTACTGGACTCAGGAAGAAGTTGATTTAAGGCTTGATGAGAAAATGACTGCAGCTTTTAAAGCAGTATCGGAAATCAGCAAGCAGTATAAAGTAGATATGAGAACTGCTGCCTACCTTTATTCTATCGAGAGACTGGCTGAAGCTATAAAATTAAGAGGCTGGGCAGGCTAATAAGCAGATTAAAAGGAGATAGGGATGACTGCTGAAATTCTTGAGGGTAAAACAAAGATAATTGCTACTCTCGGACCAGGTAGTAGTACAGAGGAAATAATCGAAAAGCTGATTATTAACGGGGTAGATATTTTCCGACTTAATTTTTCTCATGGTACTTATGAAGAACATAAAAAAAGGTTGGAAATTGTCAGGAAGTTATCTAATAAATACCATAAACCCGTAGCAGTTATCCAGGATCTATGTGGCCCCAAAATACGGTTGGGAAAAGTCAAAGAACAAAGACTCTGTATAGGGGATGTCATAGAGCTTGGTTCAGCAGAATTTCCTATCTCCACTCCTTTAATTATTAAAGATTTAAAATCTGATGATTTAGTCTTTATTGATGATTATTAAAAGTAAGGCAAAATACTGGAAATTCGTGTTTTTGCGGAGTTATCCGAGAAGGAATTATATCAGCAAATAAGGGTGTTAATATCAAGTCCCAGGTCTTATCTCTTAAATCTTTGACCGAGAAAGATTTAAAGGATTTAGAATTTGCCATTAAAGAAGATATTGATTATGTAGCTTTATCCTTTGTTAAGTCAGCAAAGGATATTGATGATTTACGAAAGGAATTGAAGAATAGAGGTAAGAATTTACCTGTTATTGCTAAAATTGAGAAACACGAAGCCCTGGCAAATCTTGAGGAAATAATTGACCGGGCTGATGCTATATTAATTGCCCGGGGGGATTTAGGCGTTGAAATTTCGCTGGAGGAAGTACCTTTAGCTCAGATAAAAATAATTAAAAAATGTCGCTTAAAAGGAAAACCGGTTATTGTAGCTACCCAGATTATGGAATCAATGGTAAATAATCCATTCCCCACCCGGGCTGAGGTAAATGATATTGCCACAGCAATAATTCAAGGTACCGATTCAATAATGTTCAGTTCGGAAACTGCTGTTGGTTGTTATCCTGTTGAAGTTATAAGTACAGTTAACCAGGTTATACTTAAAACTGAAGCAGAGATGGAAAAACAGCCAATTCCTTCTAATTATATTTTTGAAAAAGCTGAGGGGGACCCACTCTTAGCTTTATCTTATTCAGCCTGTATTTTAGCTGACAATCTGAAAGCACAAGCTATGATTATCCCTACAGAAACTGGAAAAAGCGCTAAGAGGATTGCCAGATTTCGCCCTTCTACCCGGATAATAGCTCTAACTACTGAAGAAACAATAAGTAGACAGCTTTGCCTTGTTTGGGGAATATTACCGATAACTATGGTACCTGTTTCTACTATTGAAGAATTTTACCAGAAAGCAGAAGACCTTCTTCTTACTAAAAAATTAATAAATGCGGGTGATAGAGTTATTTTTACCTCAGGAGCTTATATTGGATTATCTGGTGGCACTAATACTATAAAGTACCACATAGTTGGTGATGCTCATTGAAAAAATTATTTTTTCAGATTGTGGAAATTGCTATTTGGGTTCTGGCTATCACTTCTATTTTCAATTTTGTTATGACTTACAGTAATTATTTGGTTATGAAAAATGAGATGAAAGCTTTAGAAATGCAGATAATAGAAGAAAAGAAGATTATTTCAAATTTGGACATGGAGATTGCCAAGTTGAAAACACCCAAAGGGATAGAACAGGCGATAAGAGAAAAAATAGAAATGGCAAAACCAGGTGAGATTATAATTAAATTAGATAAGCCATGAAATGCTTGATTTCCTTTATAAGTAAAGATGGATTAGTTGTTATAACTGAAGAAGGCAGTAAAGGGATTATTCCTTCTAAAGAAACAGGTGAAATAAACAATTATTCCATTGGTCAGCTGCTGGAAGTAGAACCTGCTAACTGGGAGTACAACGGCAAGCAAGTTTTTATGATTGAGAAAAAGGATAACAAGCCAAACTTTGAAGGTATGATACAGAAGTATTTGAAAGAAAGTAATGAGGAGTATCTTGATTATTATAAGAAGAAACAAAAAAAGAAGAGGAAGTAATTAGATTAAGTGAGTAATTTAATTGAATTTGCCAGAGAATTGCTGTCAGCTCCCACCTGGAAGATAGTTGCGCATTTAATAGATATAGCCCTGGTCTCAATTATATTTTACAAAATATATATTTTCCTCAGGGGAAGCCGTGCTTACCAACTTATTAGAGGTATTTTTATTGTTATAGTAGGCATCGGCATAATCTATATATTATCTTCCCAGTTGGGGATTTTTCTAATTTCTGGTTGGATGGTAAGATATCTTACAGTAGCTATTATTGTGGCTATTCCTATAGTGTTTCAACCTGAATTGAGGCGTGCTCTTGAATATATAGGAAGTAAGAAAATTCTTTCACCCACGATTGTCACCTCTTCTTTAGAGATTAGTATAGAAGAGATAGTAAAGTCAGTACAAACACTGAGCTTAAAGAAATGTGGTTCCTTGATTGTGCTGGAAAAATTAATCAACCTGAAAGATTATACCAATCAAGGAGTACAGATAAACAGCGATGTCCATGCAGAACTTATTGTGTCAATTTTTTTACCTACCTCGCCACTTCATGATGGGGCTTTAATTATTAAAAATGATAAGATAGTGGCAGCCCGCTGTGTAATGCCAGTATCTCGCGAAATGACTCCTGGGGGAGAGGAGATTGGACTGAGACACAGGGCTGCCCTGGGAATCACCGAAGAGACAGACTGTTTAGCCATCGTAGTTTCTGAAGAAAACGGTTCTATTTCAGTTTCTCACGAAGGAAAACTCATGAGGTTTATAACCCCCATGGAGCTTCGCGATATCCTGCGTGCAATTTATCAGGTTATCTCTGAACCTCATAGCTAATACTGTATTCTTGATTACTTCTTGCAATTATTAATAAACTTCATTTATATTTATAATATAATAAACACTGATAAAACTGAAGTTAAACAGTCAGGAGAAAAACTTAATGCAGAATTTTCGTTTGTTTGGAACTGATGGTATAAGAGGGATTGCAGGTAAAGAATTAACTCCCGAATTTTCTTTGAAGCTCGGATTATCTTCCGCACATGTGTTGATGAAAGATAAAAGGAAGGTTGTCCTGGGAAGAGACAGCCGTATTTCGGGAGATATGCTATCGCAGGCACTTTCTTCGGGTCTTATGGCTTTGGGAGTGGATGTTCATGATGCTCATATAATTCCTACACCGGCTGTTTCTATGCTTACAGCAAAATATGGTTTTGATTTTGGAGTGGTTTGTTCAGCTTCTCATAATCCGGTTGAAGATAATGGTTTTAAATTTTTTGATTCAAATGGATTTAAAATCAGCGAGGAAGATGAAGACCTTATTGAACTTAACCTGGGAATGACTAATTTAATAGCCCGTTCTCCTGGAGTATCAGTAGGAAAACTGTACGATTTTAGTGAAGCTCAAAGCCACTATATAGAATATCTCATAGAAAAGTATCCCTTTAACCTGGATAATTTTTCTTTAGTAATAGACACCGCCTATGGTGCAACTTCTATGGTAGCCCCTGAGGTATTCAGGAGGTTAGGTGCAAAGGTGGTGGTTGTTCATGGAGAATTTAACGGTAACTTAATTAATGTTAATTGTGGGTCCACTAACCCTCAGAAAATGCAGAAAGTCATTATTGAAAATAACGCTGATGTCGGTTTTGCTTTTGACGGAGATGGGGATAGAGTAATAGTTGTTGATGAAAAAGGCGAAGTACTTAATGGTGACCATTTATTGGCTATTATTGCCTCCAATATGATAAATTCATCCAGGTTAGCAAATCCTACAGTGGTAGGTACCGTACTTACCAACCAGGGGTTAGAAGTGATATTTAACAAATTAGGTGTGAATTTAATACGAGTTGATGTGGGAGATAGAAATATAGTGCAAACTTTAAGGAATAAGCAACTTCTACTCGGTGGGGAAAGGTCAGGGCACTTAGTTATTATGGATAAGTCTTCAACTGGTGATGGAATTATAACTTCACTGGAATTGCTGAATGCACTTTCATCAAGTGGTACTCCCCTGTCAAAACTTAAAACTATATTGAATGAATATCCTCAGGGGGAAATAAATCACCGTACCTCAAAAAAACACGAATTATTAAGAAATCCTAAATTACAGGAGTATGTAGAAGAAATAAATAAGGAATTAGGAGTTAGAGGTAGAATTGTTATCCGGGCTTCAGGAACCGAACCGATGATAAGAGTTATGGTTGAAGCAAAAGAAAATGAAGTTATAAACCCAATTATTAATAAAATAATGAGTAGGATTTTAGAGATAGAGGAGGAATAAATGTGTGGAATTATTGCTTATATAGGTGATAAAGCCGTAATGCCAATATTAATTCAGGGGTTACAGCGGTTGGAATATAGAGGGTATGATTCAGCTGGTATCGCTTTGGTTGAAGAAGGAGAATTAAACATCATAAAAACTAAAGGAACCGTGGACAGCCTGTCTGATTTACTGAAAGAAAGCAAAAACCAGGCAGTGTATGGTATTGGCCACACTCGTTGGGCTACCCATGGGGTTCCCTCAGATATCAATGCTCATCCACATGCGAGCTGTAACAACAAACTGACTCTGGTTCACAATGGAATCATTGAAAACTATAAAGAACTCAGGGAACAATTATTAAATGAGGGCCATAAGTTTATTTCTGAAACAGACACCGAAATTGTGGTGCATATTATAGAAAAATATTATCAGGGGAATCTTGAAGAAGCAGTTATTAAAGGAATCAAAGATTTACAGGGAGCTTATGCGTTGGCAATAATTTCAGCTCAAGAAGAGAAAATTGTTCTGGTAAGAAAGCAGAGCCCTTTGATAATCGGTGTTGGAGAGGGCGAGTGCTACGCAGCTTCTGATATACCTGCCCTTTTACCCTATACCAAAAAAATAGTAATTCTGGAAGAGGGAGACATCGCAATTCTGGAGAAAAATGGTTTTAAGGTTATAAATACTCAGGGGAAGGAAAGAAAAGTTGAAGTAATTGAAACTAACTGGGATGCTCGACTGGCAGAAAAGAGTGGTTATCCTCATTTTATGTTAAAAGAGATTTATGAGCAACCTACTGTTTTGAAAGATACCCTGAGAGAAAGAATATCTGAAGACCAGCTTTTATTAGATGAAGCCGATTTTGGTGACTTAATCCCTAACCTTAGAAAAGTGTATTTTGGAGCTTGTGGAACTGCTTATCATGCTACTTTAGTAGGTAAACATTATTTAGAGACTCTTTGTGACCTGGAAGCCGAAACAGAAGTGGCTTCCGAGTTCAGGTATCGTGATGTTCCCTGGGTAAAACCTGCTGTGGGAATAATCGTCAGTCAATCAGGCGAAACTGCAGATACCCTGGGAGTGTTAACCCGGCTTAAAGAGCTCAGTTATCCGGTAATCGGCATAACTAATGTCATAGGAAGTAGTGTTTCTCGGGAATCCGATAGAACCATTTATACTCGTGCTGGACCAGAAATAAGTGTAGCCTCAACTAAAGCCTATACCAGCCAGATGCTGGTTTTATTGTTATTAGCTCTTAGCTGGGCTAAAAAAAGAAATAAATTAAATTATGAAAAAGAAAGGTATTATATAAAAGAATTAAAAGAGTTACCCTTTAAAGCTCAACAGGTCATTGATAAATCTGAAGTATTTTTAGAAACAGCCAGGGAATTGAAAGAGGCAAAACATTTATTCTACCTGGGTAGATTGCAGGATTACTATACTGCTCATGAGGGAGCTTTGAAGATGAAAGAGATATCTTACATTCATGCTGAAGCTTATGCTGGTGGAGAGTTAAAACATGGACCCCTGGCGTTAATAGAAAATAACACCCCGGTTATTGCTTTTTTAAGCAATAAAGCTATTGCTCCCAAAATGTTGTCAAATTTTGAGGAAGTAAGGAGCCGTGGGGGAAAAATATACCTCTTTACCACCCTGGATTTAAAGGAAACATCTTTTAGGGTTGTGAAACTGCCTGATTCAGATATGTTAGTTAGCCCTATTTTGAACGGATTAGTTCTACAGCTGTTAGCTTACTATACTGCTCGCGAATGCGGTGCACCAATTGATAAACCCCGAAATCTGGCAAAATCTGTAACGGTGGAGTGAAAAAATGATTATTGGAAGAACTATTATCAGCGAAAAAGCAATTGAACAAATAGTTTTGGAAACTATTTACGATTGTTATGGGGTAGTGGGGGTACATAAATCTACAATACTGGAAAAAGTTCAGGGCAAGCCTCCAGATATTAAAATAAAAACCAGGAGAGACATCTTAACACTTCAACTTTCTCTCTTAGTCGACCCTGAGCTGCCTTTTCAACAGGTTGCCAAAAATACTATACATACTTTAAGGTTTATCCTTTCTAAAATGATTGGTATTGAGCAGGATAATATTAAAATCAAACTTTATTTATACAAGGTTAAGGCATGAAAGCATTAGTTTTATCTGACTTACTCAGCATGATTAAAGGTGCTTATGACGAATTAGCTATTCATAAAGATGAAGTTAATGCTTTAAATGTTTTTCCTGTACCTGACGGCGATACAGGAATTAATATGGTTATGACTATGCAATCAGCTCTCGAAGAAATCTCCAGGAATAATCCTAAAACTATAAAAGAGTTGTCTCTGGCTTTTAGAAGAGGCTCTTTGATGGGAGCTCGAGGTAATTCCGGGGTAATTCTGTCTCAGATTATCTTAGGTATAGGTAATGTTTTCGACGATGAAAACCAGATTGACGGAGCTATTTTAAAGAGAGCGCTCAAGCAGGGCTCTGACAGTGCTTATAAAGCAGTAATGAGACCTGTTGAAGGAACTATGCTGACCATAATTCGCTCTCTGGCAGAAGGCGCACAGGGAGTAGTTTCTGATGATATTGCAAAAATTCTGCTGGGAAGTATCAGGGAAGCAGATATCGCTCTTCAAAAAACTCCTGATATGCTACCAGTGTTAAAAGAAGCAGGGGTAGTGGATGCAGGAGGTTTAGGGTTAATCTACATCTTTAAGGGTATGCTAAAAGCTTTGACCGGGGAATCACTACCTGAAATAGTTCTTTTAGAACCTTCAAAATTTAAAGAGCTCTTACCTGTAGGGGTAGAAGAAGACCTCGAGTATGCCTATTGTACAGAATTGTTGATTAATAATCCCAACAAAACTACCAAAGAACTTGAAACAATCTTAACAGAGATTGGAGGAAGCTTACTGGTAGTTGGAGACGCTTCTATGATTAAATTTCATATTCATTCCAACCACCCGGATAGGGTTCTTGCCTACGCTTTGAGCACCGGGGAAATTCAGGATATAAAGATTGATAATATGAAATTGCAACACCGGGAATATCTTTATAAAAAAGCAGAAACCCCATCTGTTGTAAATCCAACTCGTGAAAAATATAGCATAATAGCGGTAGTTTTGGGTAGGGGAATGGAAGAGATTTATAAAAACCTGGGAGCCAAGGTGGTGATTACTGGTGGTCAAACTATGAATCCCAGTGTGGTAGAAATAGTTTCCAGTATTGAGAAAACATATGCAGAAAATATTTTTCTAATAATAAATAATAAGAATATTAAAATGGCTGCTGAAGAAGCAATTAAAATAGCCTCACAGTTTAAAGTTTACCTGGTAAATACTAATCACATGGTAGAAGGTATTTCTGCGCTTTTTAGGTTTAATCCTGATTTAGAGCCAGAAGAAAATTATGAAAGAATGAAGGAAAGTATAGCTAAAACCTGGGTAGCTGAATTGACGGTTGCTCAAAGGAATGGCAGTCTTGGAGAAACCAGTTATAACCTCGGTGATTATATTTCTATTACTTCTGACGACGAGATTTTATGTTCAGGTAAAGATTTAAATGAAGTAGTCCTTAGCACCCTTTTGAAATCTCCCTGCCAGGAAGGGTCTATAGTTACTCTTTATGCTGGAGAAGGGGTTGAAGAGAACTGGATTCTAAGAGAGGAAATTATTAAAAGATTCAAAGTCGAAGTTGAATTGTATTATGGTGGGCAATCTCACTATCAATATTTTATATCTGTTGAATAGCAGTGTCTTTTTAGAATTTTTAATTTTTGCATAAATTGATTTTATTGAATACTGATTCAGTAATAAATAATCCAAAAATAATTGGCGGGAGTATGTGAGAATCGAACTCACCACAGGTGGAACACACCTGCCACTGGATTTGAAGTCCAGGAGGGACACCAGCGCCCCATCTACTCCCAATTTTTATGATAGGATATTTATGCTTATAAGTCAAGCTAATATAGACTTTAAAAAAAGAGAAAATTTGTCTGCAGGAGGATAAAATGAGGTTAACCGATTTTGCTAAAGCTGCTGGTTGAGCTGCTAAAGTTGGACCAGGAGACCTCGGTGAGGTCTTAAGCAGCTTAAAATTACCTCATAACCCCAAACTGCTTTCTCATTGGGAAGGGTGGGAAAACGCCACCGTATATTCTACTAAGGGAAATACGGTGATGGTGCAAACTGTCGATATGATTACCCCCATTCTTGATGACCCTTATGATTTTGGGCAGGTAGTAGCTGCTAATGCTATAAGTGATATTTATACCATGGGCTGTTTGCCTGAATTAGCACTTAACATAATCGCTTTTCCCTGCTCGTCATTACCCATAGAAATTTTAAGCTTGATTCTTGCAGGTGGGCAGGATAAAGCAGCGGAAGCTGGAGTATTGATTGGAGGAGGGCATACCATAGAAGATGTCGAGATTAAATATGGTATGGTGGTCACAGGATTTGGTACTAAAGATAACCTGTGGAGAGTTGGTGGGGCTAAAGAAGGCGATGTATTGATACTTACTAAACCTATTGGCACTGGTATTGTTTCCACCGCCCTTAAAGCTGGCGAAGCTCCCCTGGAGATAATAAATAGCGTAGCTGATTCTATGAAGAAACTGAACAATTTACCGGTGTTATTGAAAAATCATAGGATTAAAATTAAGGCTTGTACTGATGTTACTGGTTTTGGCTTGATGGTTCATGCTCTTAGTATGATAAATAAGTCAAAGTTAGGTATTAAAATGATTGCTCGCGAAATACCCATTTTTAAAAAAGCTAATGAATTAGCTTTAAGCGGGTTTGTTCCCGGGGGAGCTTATAGAAATGAAAAATGGGCGTCGCCTAAAGTAATTATTAATGCTACCCCTGATAATATGCTTTTTGACCCGATACTGCTTTATGATCCGCAAACTTCTGGAGGATTGCTGGTAGCGGTTGAACAAAATAATGCTGAATTGCTTTTGCTGATTTTAAAAGAAGCAGGATTTTCAGCTGCCTCTATCATAGGTTCATTTGTTAGCGATGAAGATGAAAGAATAGAAATTATCTGATATGGGGAGGATGTAATGCTATTGATTGATTTAAGAGGTTTACCCTGTCCTCAACCTGTTTTAAGAGTTAAAAAAGCTCTGGAAGAAGGAAATAATAGTTTAGAGGTTATAATTGACAACGAAACAGCTTTAAATAACATACTGAGGTTTGCCAGCATGAAACTCAAAACAATAGTTAACGAAGGTCAGGGTAAAACATTGTTTCTTTCATCGCGTTACCTGGGAAAAGGAGATGATGAACTGGGTGAATTATTAATGAAGTCTTTCCTTAATACCTTGCTTCAAACTCCAATTCTCCCTGAAACCTTAGTACTGATGAATACAGGTGTTTATTTGGCTTGCGACGAAAACTGCTACCAACCTCTTAAAAATTTGGAAGAATTGGGCGTAAATGTCCTGGTATGCGGCACCTGCTTAAAGTATTTTGACCTGGAAAGCGAACTCAAAGCAGGAAAAGTTTCTAATATGTTTGAAATCCTGGAATATCTGTTACTCAGGAATGTAACTACCTTATGATTTTAATTCGATGGCCTACTCCCAACTGGGTATTAAAAGTAAACCATATCTTAGAGAAGGAGAAAATTCCCCATCAAATAATTCCCACCCCCAGAGAACTTGATCCTTCCTGTAACCTTTCTATACTTATAGCTGAAACAGTACTGGAGCAGACAGTTCAATTGCTGGAAACAAATGAAGTACCTGTTGATGGCTTACTAAAGGTAAACAATTAAAAATGATTTACCTTGATAATGCAGCTACCACCTACCCTAAACCAGAAAAGGTTATTGAGACTATTAACTACCATTTGAGAAATCTTGGAGGTAGCACAGGAAGGGGTCACTATCAATGGGCCCTGGAGATAAGCAGAAAAGTCTATGCAGTTAGAACGAAGGTAGCTCAACTTCTGAGTATAGATGATCCTCTAAGAGTTATTTTTACCTATAACTCAACCTATGCTATAAATATGGTTTTAAAAGGACTGTTAAAACCTGGGGACAGGGTAATCCTTTCTTCTATGGAGCATAACGCTGTAGTTAGACCGTTGAGAAGTCTCGAAAAAAAAGGTGTTGAGCTTGTTTTTATACCCTGTGGCCCTGAAGGGGTAATTGATCTGGAAACCCTGAGAAATGAAGCGCGACTGGGAGCAAGGCTGATTACGGTTTTAGGAGCTTCTAATGTATCGGGTACGATTCAGCCCTTAGCAGAGATTGGAAAAATAGCCCATGATAATAACATTTTATTTTTAGTAGACGGAGCGCAATTAGCTGGGTTGGAGCGTATAGAAGTAGATAACTGGCATATAGATGCTTTTGCTTTTACCGGCCACAAAGGGTTATATGGACCTCAAGGGACCGGAGGTGTAGCTCTGTCATCCAGGCTTGCCCGTTTATTAGAACCGCTCATTGAAGGAGGAACAGGTAGCCTATCAGAAGAGGAATATCAACCTGATTTTTTACCGGATAAATTTGAGTCAGGCACCCTGAATTCTGCAGGAATAATAGGTTTGGGAGCAGGAGTAGATTTCCTGTTAGAAAAGGGCATATCTTCAGTTGTTTCACATGAAAGGAAGCTTCGTGATTTTTTAATAGAGAAATTAGTAAGGGAAAAAAATATTAATTTATTCGGACCCTTAGACTCACAGAAAACCACCGGGATCCTTTCTTTTAATATAAAAAACAAAGATATATCCACAATTACCAATATTCTTGACAGAGATTATGGGATAATGGTCAGGGCAGGACTACACTGTTCTCCTCTTGCCCATAAAAGCCTGGGTTCCTTTCCTATTGGCACCATAAGGTGTAGTTTTAGCCTTTTTAATACCCAGGATGAAGTACTATTCTTTTCTAAATCTTTAAATGAGATTTTAAGGAGGGGTTAAATGAAAGAAAACCAGTTGAGGAAATTACCTTCTATGGAAACCATTTTATCTAATCCTGTGGTTATGGAACTCTATAAACAGTACCCCAGGAATCTGGTAAAAGAAGCCATCAACGATGCCTTGGAAAAAATAAGGCTCGAGTCTAAAAATAATCCTGAACAGGATATTTCAATACAGAACATTATGAATGAAGTTAGGCAAATCCTATCTAAAAGGAAAATAAGGAAAGTTTTAAATGGGACGGGAGTGCTACTTCATACCAACCTGGGAAGAAGCCCACTGCCAATGATATCCTGTATAAAAGTTTTGGAAGTTATGAGCTCTTATTCTAACCTGGAGTATAATCTATTTTCAGGGGAGCGAGGAAGCAGACTGGAAAATATAGAATATTTAATAACTAAATTGACCGGGGGAGAGTCTGCCTTCGTGGTAAATAACAATGCAGGCGCTGTATTGTTGGTTCTTTCTACTTTTTGTAGAGACAAAGAGGTAATTGTTTCCCGTGGAGAGTTAGTAGAAATCGGGGGTTCATTTCGTGTCCCGGACATTATGCTGCAAAGTGGTGCTAAATTGGTAGAAGTGGGAACAACCAATATTACCCGCATTAGCGATTATGCAAAGGCAATTAATGAAAACACCTCCTCTCTTCTTAAAGTACACCCCAGTAACTTTTCTATTAAGGGATATACCCAGCAGGTTGATTTAAAGGAACTGGTCAGTTTAGGGAGAGATAAAAACCTTATTACTATTGAAGACCTGGGAAGTGGACTCTTGAAAAATTACCCTATAGAATTTTTAAAACCTGAACCTACAGTTGAAGATAGTATTAAGGCAGGGGTAGATTTGGTTCTTTTTTCTGGCGATAAACTGTTAGGTGGTCCTCAATGCGGAATAATAATCGGCAAAAATCATTTAATAAAAATAATAAAACAGCATCCATTATCACGAGCCTTGAGAATTGACAAAATGACAGTGGCAGCATTGGAAGCAGTTCTGGAAATATATTTTGATGAAAATAGATTATTTTCAGAATCACCTCTTTTCCGCATGTTATTAATGGATGTCAGCGAATTAAGGAAAAGAGCTCGCTATATTCTGAGAAAGGTTATTAACAAAGAATATTTTAAAATTATTGAGGGTGTATCTACTACTGGGGGTGGTTCTTTACCAGATTGTGCAATTCCTACCCTGCTGATTACAGTTAAAAAAGAAGGTAAAACAGCAGAAGAGTTGTCTATTTATTTTAGAAACACCAACCCTCCTTTGATTGGTACCATCAATAATGATACTTTTACTATAGACTTGAGGACGATTTTAGAGATCCAGGATGAGGAGCTAATCACCTCGCTGAACAAGGTTTTATAGAATGCGAAACTACCTTGTGGTCGGTACTGCTGGCCATATTGACCATGGAAAAACCCGGTTAGTTAAATCCCTGACCGGTATGGAAACCGACCGCCTGAAGGAAGAAAAAGAAAGAGGAATATCCATAGAACTTGGTTATGCATACTTAAAATTACCTTCAGGAGTTATTGCTGGATTTATTGATGTACCAGGTCATGAGCGATTGGTGAGAAAAATGATAAGCGGGTGCTATAGTATAGATTTATCTTTACTGGTTATAGCTGCTGATGAAGGATTTATGCCTCAAACTAATGAGCATTTGGCAATATTGAATTTATTAGGATTACCAAAGGGAATTGTAGTAGTAACCAAAATTGATCTGGTAAGCGATAACGACCTTCTTATTCTGGAAGAGGAAATTAAGGAAAGAGTAAAAAACAGTTTTTTAGAAAATGCACCCATTGTCTATACTTCAACTGTTACCAATATGGGTATTAGTAATCTAATTGAATTAATTGACGGGTTTTCTCATACTTTACCAGTTAGAGATACCTCTGGACCATTTAGACTTTTTATTGATAGGGTGTTTTCTCTACCAGGTTTTGGGACTGTAGTTACCGGAACAGCATTCAATGGGGTGGTTAAAAAAGAGCAGAATATAGAGATACTTCCCAAAGGACATATTTCAAGAGTAAGGTCAATAGAGGTTCACTATCAATCAGTTGAAGAAGCAGTTGCCGGTGAAAGGGTAGCTTTGAATTTACCTGATGTAAAAGTTAGTCAGATAAAGAGAGGCGAGGTAATTTGTACCCCGCAAGCTTACAAACCAACATCTTTACTTGATTTAAAAATTGAATTGCTTCCAACCCAAAAAAACATCCTGTTGAAACATGGTCAGAGAATAAGGTTTTACCATGGGTCCAGCGAAGTTTTAGGAAGGGTATTGTTTACAGGTTTAAAAGAAATTCGCCCAACTGAAACCACTATTGCACAGATTTATCTGGAGGAACCTGTAGTTGCTCGTGAAGGAGACAGGTTTATAATTCGCAGTTACTCTCCGGTAAATACTATTGGAGGTGGTTTTGTCCTTGACCCTTATGCCATTAAAAGAAGGAAAAAAACCATTCTTGATACTGTAGTTAGTTTAGAAGACCCTGTTTCACGATACATAAAGATTCTCAATAAAGAAGATAGTTTTATGATTGATATTCCAGCCTTTTCTTTTATCTCCCAAAAGAACGAAGAAGAAATAATTAAGGAAGTGTTAAATTCCGATAAATTCATTCTTCTTCCCCCGGAACAGCCATTCTACATCTCCTTGAAAGCAAGGTTTGAAGAAAATAAACTATTTGTGGAACAAAAACTGCAAGATTATCACCAGGCTAATCCTCATTCTCCAGGTTTTTTACTGGAAGAGCTAAGAAATAAACTTACCGGTTTAGATGTGAAGCAGTTTCGTGTTTTTATTAAGTACCTGGTTGAACAGGGGACTGTGGAAGTTAACGGTCAATTAGTAAGATTAAAAGGATTGGAAGCTGTATTTAGCGGTGAATGGCTTGAAGGTAGAAATACCTTGCTTAAGTTAATTGGTGAGAATAAGTTTTCCCCACCTACTATTAAAGAGCTGGTTGAAATAATGGATAAGAGGGGATGGAAGAAAGATAAACTGCATAGTTTGCTTAAAGCCATGGTAGAAGCAGGTGATATTATTCGGGTTTCGGAAGAATTATGGTTCTTAACCTCTGTATTTGAAAACATAAAGAAAGATTTAATTGATTATCTTTTGAAAAAAGTAGAAATAAGCCCGGGGGATTTTAAAGATTTGTTTAATATTTCTCGAAAATATGCTATCCCTTTGCTTGAATGGTTTGATAACCAAAAAATTACTTTTCGGGAAGGAAATGTTCGCAAATTAAGAACCAAACAAAAGTAATTGTCTTTAAGGGATGATTGCTTTTTTTGTCATAATGGACCTTGATCCAACACTTCCACTTTGAACTTTTAATAACATAAATCAGTCATTTTCTATTTTTGTTAGGTACATTTACAGGGTTATTTAGACCAGTACTTAAATTTGGGTTATAATTATTCTTGTGATAATGAAGTAAAAGGAGCTTTATCTTGATTGAGTTTAAGAACATAACCAAGTCTTATAATAATGGTGGCCCTCCTGCAGTAGCCAATATTTCCTTACGCATAGAACGAGGCGAATTTATTTTTCTGGTTGGTCCCAGTGGAGCAGGGAAGAGTACACTTATTAAATTATTATTCCGGGAAATTATGCCCACCGCCGGTAGGTTATTTTTTCTAAAAAGAAATATTACCGAGTTTACGGAGAGCGAACTTCTGAGATATCGTAGGCGGATTGGGATGGTCTTCCAGGACTTTCGGTTATTGAAACAAAAAACCGTTTATGAAAATGTAGCCTTTGCCCTGGAGGTTTTAGGGCAATCTCCCAGGAAAATCAGGCAGAAAGTACCTTTAGCCTTAGAGAAAGTTGGACTGACAGGCAAGGAGAAGGCTTTCCCTTCCGAGTTATCTGGAGGAGAAGCCCAAAGGGTAGGAATTGCCAGGGCTATTGTTAAAGATCCCTTAATTATCCTGGCTGATGAGCCTACTGGAAATGTGGACAGGGATAATTCAAAACAAATTATGAAACTTTTTGAAGGCATAAACGAAGGTGGTACTACGGTGATTGTTGCTACTCACGCCTGGGAATTAGTTAACCAATTGCAAAAAAGAGTTATAGCTCTAAAAAAAGGTCGTATTATTAGAGACGAGCAAAATGGAGGTTACGACACTGAATATTAACTCACTGAGATACTGTTTGCGACAGAGTTTTATTTCAATTTACAGAAATATCTGGCTGGTTTTAGTTACCGCAGGAATAATTGCTGTTTCACTTTCCATATTTGGTGGGTTTCTTCTTATAGCTATAAATACCGGTCAAATTATCAGCAATGTTGAGTCTAACATTGAGATTGCTGTTTTTCTCCACAATGATGCTAATGTAAAAGAGATACAATTTAAACTTGATAATCTTAAAGGTGTTAATAACTATACCTTTGTACCTAAGGAACAGGGACTGGAGGATTTTAGTAAGTTAATGAACAACAGGATACCTTTAGAAGGGTTAAGCGGTGAGAATAACCCTTTACCAGACCTTTTTCGAGTTAGAGCCACCAGGGCTGAACTGGTTCCTGAACTGGCTCGTGAAATTCAAGGTTATCCTGGAGTAGAGACTGTTGAATATGGTGAAAAATTAATAGGTATGTTGAATAGAGTTACAAGCTGGTTGAATACAGTCTTTCTGGTTATGAGCACTCTTCTTGCTCTGGGAGCAATGTTCTTGATTATAACTACCATCCGCATTTCGGTTTTGTCTCGCCAGGAAGAAATAGGGATTATGAAATACTTAGGTGCGAGCAACTCTTTTATCCGTTTCCCCTTCATTCTGGAAGGGATGGTGATAGGGTGGATTGGAACTCTTTCTGCTACTTTGGTACTTGGTGCAGTTTATTATCAATTAGTAGTCTCACTCCAGCATGAAGTTCTGGCTTTTTTTATACAGCCTGTAACAGACATAGACATACTCCTACCAATTTTTATAGGTCTATTGGTCATGGGAACTTTACTGGGTGGAATAGGTAGTATGGTGTCTATACATAGACATCTACAGGTTTAACATGGAAATACGGGATTCTAAAAAACACCGTCTCTGGATTACAACTGTCTTATTGGTTGTTTTAATTATATCTATTTTAAGTATTTTATATAGCCATACCTATGCTTCTATTGAAGATATCAAAAAGAAAGTTGAAAGTACCCGAGCGGAAATAATTGAACTGGAAAAAATAATAAAAGCCTTAGATGATTCCATCAAAAATAGAGAAAAAAGGATTGAGGAACTAAGCCAGGAGTACCTGGAAACGGAAACTCAGCTAAAAGTGTTAGAAGTAGAACTTGTCCAATCAGAATCCAGGTTGAAAGAGAAAAATCGGATTTTTGCCGGTCGAGTACGCAGTGCTTATATCAAGGGATGGACTTCTTACCTGGAATTATTCCTGGAGTCAGAAAATTTTGGCGATGTAATTATCAGGATGGCATACTTAACCAGAATTCTGAATCGGGATGCAGAATTGATTAATTCAGTTAAAAATGAACAGGCGTTAATAAAAAAACGAAAAACAGAAATTGCTAGTAAACGCCAAAAACTCCTGGAACTCAGAAGTCAGAAGGATGGAGAATACCGAAATCTTGTTGATCAGCGTCGCGAGAAAGATAACCTACTGGCATCAGTTAAAAAAAGACTGGCTGTTGAATTAGTAAAAATTACACCACAAGCAGAGCGTAAGCCTGTATATGGTATTGTTATTGATAATCACCCCCGTGCCAGACCTCAGCACGGTCTGGCAAAAGCAAGTTTAATATATGAGTATGAAGTGGAAGGGGGAATAACACGCTATTTAGCTCTTTTTTCTTCGTTTCCCACTAAGGTGGGTCCCATACGCAGTGCCCGGAGCCACAGTATAATACTGGCTATGGAAAATAGCGTCAATTATATTTATGCCAGTGCTGGTACCGATATCCTGATAAAAATCAAAGATTGGAAAGTAAACAGTACGAATGCTATAACTTCAGGTAATCCCAGTTTTTTCCGAGATTCTTCCCGAAAAGCTCCCCATAATCTTTATGTAAATCTGGCTACACTGGGTGTAGAAGAACCTTCAAAAGAAGTAGTCATTCGACCAGCATATTTAAGCCGACAGGGCAACGAAGCTTCTGAAGTGATTCTGGAATACAGCTCAATTTACAGTGTCAGATATGAATATTTATCAAAAAAGGGTGTATACAGGCGGTATGTCAATGGTGAACTTCACCGTGATGCTACTAAGGAGGAAATTCTCGCCCGTAACATTATCGTGCAGTATGTGCCACACGGGTTAGATATTCTTAGAAGACCTACTCCTAAGTTAGTTGGTAAAGGAAAAATTGAATTTTACTCGCAAGGTCAACAATTCAGCGGGACCTGGATAAAAGATAGCAATACTTCACCAACACGCTTTTACTACCAGGATGGGCGTGAATTAGAACGCGTGTATGGTCAAACCTGGATTCAGATTGTCCGGATTCCAAGAAAGTAAATTTATTTCACCTGAGGAATAAATAATTCAGATTATTTCAGAGTTACACACTTAGTCAT
>QLUP01000080.1 GCA_018725485.1 Candidatus Lithacetigena glycinireducens
GTGTCTACCAGGAGCTGAAGGAATTTATATCTTGTAAGAGGGTCTAATCCTAAGGTGGGGTCATCCAGAACTAATAGATCAGGTTTAAAACACAAAGCCAGAAGCAAAAGTGTTTTCCTTTTCATACCCAGTGAAAATTCTCCTATCCTCTTCTTCAAAGGTAGTTCAAATTTATCCTGATATACTGATTCCAGTTTAGAATCCCAGGTAGGATAATAGGGTTTAACTATGTTTATAAGTTCAAAAAGGGAAAATGTGTCGTAAATGCTTTCATTTTCCGGAACATAACCGATTCTCTTTAGTAACTCAATTTTTCTACCTGTGGTTTTCTTACCCCAAAGAAATACTTCACCCGAAGATTGTTTTCTAAGCCCCATAATTATTTTAATGGTTGTCGTTTTCCCTGCACCATTAGGGCCAAGAAAGCCAAATATGGAACCTTCTTCCACTTTCAAACTGATTCCTTCTATGGCAGTAGTGGTTCCATAATATTTACTTACTGAGTTAAGTTCGATAACTGGCATTCTCAATTGCTTTCCTCCTGAGATTCTTTAAATGTTTCCTGCCATAAATCGTTTATTTCATTTCTTTCTAACCCCATAATTCTACCTTCCTTAATAATATTACTTAATAAAGAGGTCAATTGTTCTTTTTTTCTCGGTAGTTCCTTTCTTCAGAAACAGCTAAAATAAAAGTACCCACTCCTGGTTCACTTTTGATGTACCCTTCGAGGTTTAACTCCCTAAAGACCCGGGCAACAGTATTCGGGTTAATTGAAAGAAATGATGAAAGTTCTTTTATGGTAGGTAATTGCTCTCCAGATCTCAAAGTACCCCATAGTAAGGCTTTTTTAATCTGATTTTTTAGTTGCTTATAAACAGGTTCAGAACTATAGGGATTTACTGAGAATAATTTTATAGACATTATTTCAGAGCCTTGTCCTTAGATAGATCTCTAAATCTTCACTGCTGTGCCGTAAGCTATTATCTCTGCTGCGCCTGAAGTAATAGTAGAAGTAGCAAAACGCACTTCTATGATGGCATTTGCTCCTAATTTTTCTGCTTCTGCTATCATTTTTTTTATGGCTTCTTCTCGTGCTTCCTCAAGAAGAGCAGCATACTCGGAGACAGTTCCACCAAAAAGCTTTCTAAAAGCAGCTAGTATATCTTTGCCTAGATGTACTGCCCGCATAGAAGAACCTTTCACCAGCCCAAATATTTCATAATCTACATTTAGATTGCAGGTTGTAATAAGCATTCGTAATCCTCCCTGTGCTTTAATAAAATACAATAGCACAATAATTAAATCTGTTAATAGGTTTAATAGTTTTTTAAATAAAGGAATAACAATGCTTAACTGGTGGTATAATATATTGCATGGGGGCGAATTGGATTCGACGGGATTGAGTTGTGTTAAGGTAGCAGGTCGAGGTCGCCACCGAAGCCCCTCGAAAAAAAGGTGGCAAAACAATAAACGCCGCTTAAATAGCGTAAATCCCTTCTTTATGAAGGGCGTCCTTCTGAGCTTTTATCAGCGAGGTTCAGCGGGGCGTGACCTAAAGCTGGTGAGGTTATGATTGCTTTCCTGAGGCAATTGTTAACCTTGAAAATCAGGATATCGACTTGAAGCCCTGTCTTTGGGGCAGATAGTAGGAAGAATAAACAAAGACTATGCCTGTAGCTTGACCTTTTCGCATCCTTTTTCGGACGCGGGTTCGATTCCCGCCGCCTCCACCATTTTTTTGCTATGCCTGTATTAGATGACATAATAGAGCTACAAAAATTAGAAGGGACAAAAACCGTAAATCTTAATAAAAAAGATGAAATTAGTTATGTTATAAAGAAAATAAACTTGAAGAAAGATGCGAAAATAAAAGAAATAGACAACATTATCAAGGAAATCCATGTAAATGAAAGCGAGTTAAAAGACCTTGATTTAGCGATAGAATCAATTAGAGTAAAAGTAAAGCAAAATAAAGAACTCCTTTTTTCAGGAAAAATCACCTCACCTAAAGAAGTATCTTTTAAATCACAGGAAATAAATAATATGAAAAAACATATAAGCGAAATGGAAGATAAATCCCTTTTGCTTATGGAAATAATTGAGACCCGGCAAATTCAAAAAAAAGAGAAAGAACAGGAATTAAACGCAATTAAAACAGAATTGTCCGAACAGGAATCATTATTACCTTCCCTAACTTTTAATGATGATGGCTTAATCACTAATTTACAAGAAAAAATACCTCAGGATATTTTAAAAGAATTTTATTATCTACTCAAGGATAAAGGAGGATATGCGGTAGTTCCTTTGAAAGATGGTTTATATTGCAGCGGGTGTGGAGTGAATGTACCGGGGAAATTTCAATTACTAATCCAAAAGCGAGAACTTGTCAGGTGTGAAAGTTGTCATCGTTTTTTATACAATTATCGGTAATTAACTGAGATACTTGAAACTCAAACCTGTGGCTGATAAAAGCAAAAATCTTATTCTTATAGACGGTAATAATCTTCTTTACCGTTTTTATTACGCTTTACCTCCTTTTACCACTTCTTATGGTCAGCCAGTAGGAGCCCTATTTGGTTTTACCAGGATGCTTATAAAGCTATTAAAGGAACCACCGGGTTATTGTGCTGTAGTCTGGGATAGTCCAAAACCTAATATTCGCTACACGCTTTATCCGGAGTATAAAGCTCAAAGGCCACCAACACCTACAACTTTTTCCAGTCAAAGAAAACTAATATATGAGATTTTAGAAGCCTTTTCTGTTGCTGCAATAGAAGTGGAGGGGGAAGAGGCTGACGATGTAATTGCTACTTTATCCCGAAGCGCTTCCCGGGAGGGAATAAAAACCGCCATCTATACTGGTGATAGGGATTTGTTACAGGTGGTAAATCCTGATATTAGCATGTATATGGTTAAAAAAGGGATATCAGAAATTGAAGAGTATACCAGGGAAAGGATTTTTAACGAGTGGGGAATGAGGCCCGAACAGTTAAGAGATTTAAAAACCCTACTCGGAGATCTTTCGGATAATATAAAAGGTTTATCAGGAATTAGAGAAAAAACTGCTAAAGATTTAATCATTAAATATGGTTCTATCGATGGAATCTATGAGAATCTGGACAACCTCTCTGACAAACTTAAAAAATTGTTTTTACAAAATAGGGAATACCTGGGAATAGTGCAAGAAGTGATCGCCTTAAAAATGGAAATGGACCTCGGTTTCCCTCTTTCCAGTCTGTCCTATAGTAATTTTGACCCTGCAAAAGTAATGAAGGTATTGGAAAAGTACGAATTTAAAAGTCTATTTAAGGAAATTAATCTCCCTGAAGTAAAACCAAATCTCTTCTCCATGCCTACAACGCCTCTTTTTGACCAGCAAAAGGAAATCGTTAAAACAACAGGCAATAATTATCTTTTATTTATAGAATATGCTGATAATCATCCCTTAAAGGTCACACCTGCAAAGGCTTTGGTTGGAAATCCGGAAAACCCCGTTTTGATAAAGGGAAGCGATTTGTTGGGTGAAGATTTTCTTAAAGAGCTTAAATCCATTCTTTGTAAAAACAAACTACAACTGTTTACTTCAAATTACAAAACCTTATTACATTTCCTCTGGAAACACCAGCTCCCCGAACCCGCTGAAGTGGTGGATTTATCTTTATTGTTGTACTTACATGACCCAGCTCAGGGAGGAGAACTACCTTTTACGATAAGTTTTAATTATTTAGATTTCTACGAGAACCTGGTAAATATTAAATTAAACAAAGAACTGCTTAAGTTATACGATGATATTGAAAAACCTTTGTGTCGGGTTATTGCCCTGATGGAACATAAAGGCATAAAGGTTGACACACATCAGTTAGATAGCGCAAGAACAGAGGCTTATATAAGGATTAAGGAGTTATCTACTAAAGCCTATGATTTAGCCGGGTGCAGTTTTAACCTGAATTCTCCTAAACAGGTAGCCGAGATTTTATTTAACAAACTGATGTTACCGGCTTACAAGAAAGGTAAAAATGGTTTTTCTACCAACTATGAAGTTCTTAAAAGCCTGGAAAACTTTAACCCCCTGGTGCCCCTTATTATAGAACACCGGGAAGTATCAAAAATAATTTCTACCTACCTGGAGGCGTTGCCGAAGTATATTTCCTCCGATACCGGAAGAATACATACCACTTTTTCCCAAACAGGGACTGCTACTGGAAGGCTTTCTTCACGAGACCCTAATTTACAGAATATACCCTCGCGCTCTCCCTTAGGGAATTTGATAAGAAGTGCTTTTGTGGCATCAGAAGGTAAAATATTATTAAGTGGAGATTACTCACAAATTGAATTGCGTATTCTTGCCCATTTAAGTAAAGACCCGGTTCTATTCCAGGCATTTACTGACGGAGAAGATATCCATACCTACACAGCCTCTTTACTCTTTAATGCCAAACCAACTGAGGTTACCCGGGAAGAAAGGAATCGGGCTAAAACTGTTAATTTTGGTCTTATCTATGGTATGTCTGAATACGGGTTATCCCAGGAGTTAAACATATCTCGTAGCGAAGCCCGCCAATTTATTAGCCGCTATTTTTTACGGTTTCCAGGGGTTAAAGAATACCTGGACTCCCATGTGGGAGAATGTAAAAAAACTGGTGTTACCAAAACCATTTTTGGCAGAAGAAGGAATATCCCCGATTTAGATTCACCTAATAGGATAATAAGAGACCAGGCTTATAGAATAGCCATAAATACCCCTATTCAAGGAACAGCAGCAGATATTATAAAAAAAGCTATGGTTAATTTTTACACCCTTGAGCAGGAAAAAGAGTTGCAGGGTACTAATTTACTACTTCAAGTTCACGATGACCTTTTGATTGAAGTGCCTGAAGAAGAAATGAAATATTGGGCTATTAACTTAAAAAAATCTATGGAAGAAGCGATTAATCTCATCATCCCCCTAGAAGTACATCTTTATTCTGGTTATAATTGGCGAGATATGAAAATATATCAGTTATGAGAATAATAGGTTTAACCGGTAGTATTGGAAGTGGAAAGACAGAAATATCCACCTATCTAAAAAAGAAAGGTGCTTTTATTATTGATGCTGACTCTATTGGTCATCGGTTGCTTCAACCAGGAAATCCAGTTTATCAAGAATTAGTCAA
>QLUP01000081.1 GCA_018725485.1 Candidatus Lithacetigena glycinireducens
CTTATCTTTATGATGTAAAGGTGTTTTTATATCTTCTCGTTCCATACTTATTTCTTAACTCGATTAAAGACAGGATTAAGCTTATAAGGCTCTTGTCTCCTAAGCATATCTTTACCTATGTGGCCATTGCTTCGTTGATTGATTCCGTTGTCGTTAATTTATCGGGCAAATCCGAATACCCTCATATTTTAGGATTCCCAGCCATTCTCCCCTTGCTTCCTATGGCTGTTATCCTTGCTGGTATAATCTATGCAAAAAAGACAACTCATAAAATCATATTCCTTGCCTTCCTGGGGTTTGAATTTGTGAGTGCGATTAACAGGCTCTCATTAGGTTTGTTATTTAATGCAGCTCAAATGTTGTTATTTATCTTTGTCCTGCATTTCAATTTAAGATTTACTGCGAGATTTATTGCTATATTTGCGTCTATTTTATTGATTAACCTTACTTCTATTTTGCTCATAACAAACCCATTTAATTGGACTCTACTTGCCGCCAAAGCTGAAGGTTCTATCACGAGACAGATTCAGATGGAAAATGCTGTCGAGAATTTTAAACACAATATACCTGGAGTAATAGGAAAGGGTTTGGGAAGCACATGGTTTGAATATATCCCAATTCCCGAAACAGACATTTATTCTGTGGGGACATCAGTTGGAGCTACATCGGAGGACGCCATGGGAATGCCGGTTAAATTTGTATTTAATTTCGGTCCAGCGGCATTGCTGCACAAGTGGGGGATCATAGGCACCATCATTTTGATTTTTCTCTTAGCACAGTACTATCATGTATCCTCAAAAAAGATTCGGGAGTTGCAGAGATATGGTGTTGACATGATTAACATTCGTTATCTTAAGGCAGTCCTTCTTATTTCATTTTTATATGCTTTCGGTTCCTATATATATATTGGGAATTTAAAGGAATCTTTAATAACATCGCTTCTCGCATTCTATACTGAAAATCAAATAAATATTTATTCTAAATCCTTAACAACGACCTGATATGAGAAAAACGAATATTATGCCAAAAATCAGCGTTGTTACGATTTGCAGAAATGCCGAACAGTTAATAGCTGAGACAATGAAAAGTGTCTTGAGCCAGAGTTATAAAAATATTGAGTATATTGTTATTGAGGGCAAATCAAGAGATAAAACGCTGGATATAATCCATAGTACAGCTAAAGACTATCCAGATAGATCAATAAAAATTGTATCTGAGCCTGATGAGGGCATTGCCGATGCAATGAATAAAGGGGTTAGGCTTGCTACGGGGGATGTAATCGCACATCTTCATGCAGGTGATCGTTATATTGATAACAATGTGATTGAAGAGGTTATGAAATCATATCAAGAGAATGCTTGGCGGTGGGGCGTCGCTGGTTCCATCGTTGTAGATCATGCCGGGAATGAGCGGCATATTTACAAAGCGAATCCTGATTACAGAACCCTGTTAAAGAAGAACTGTATCCCTCATCAATCTACCTTTCTTGTCAAAGATATTTTTGATAAACATGGTCTCTTTAAGGTTGAATATAAGCAGGCTATGGATTATGAATATTGGCTGAGGATTACATTTAAGGGTGGTGAGAGGTTTACTTTGCTGCCGTTCAATACTACCTATTTTCTGAATGGAGGGAAGTCGTCTAATATATTCGAATTACTGAAATATCTTCGTATGCTTAGAAGTTCAATGCACGAATATGGATGTGATGTGACGGTACTGGATGATTTTGTCTTTTTATCAAGAGTTATGGCTTTCTATGTTTTTAATGAACTAAAAAAGAAACTGAGCATGTTATGATTATTGGAATTGATGCTCGCTTTGCTGTTCATAATCGCAGAGGGATAGGCAACTATACTCTTAAGCTAATTCAAAATCTTGCTGAAATAGACATTAAAAACGAATATATCCTTTATATCGATATAGATGATAGCAATAATGTCTTGCCCAAAAAGGATAATTTCAAAACTAAAAAAATATTTCCTTCAAATTATTTTTTGTGGGAACAGATTTCATTGCCCATACAGGCTAAAAGAGATGCTGTCGAGATTCTGCATTGTACCGGAAATACAGCGCCAATATTATTAGATAGGCGGATTAAAAAGGTTGTCACAATTCATGATGTCATGTACTTAAAAGATTATTCTACAATCCCTCAATCATTATCTATGTATCAAAGATGGGGTAGGACCTATCGCAAGATGATTGTTCCACGCGCAATCAAGCATATTGCCAAGGTTGTAACCGTCTCTAATTTTTCTAAGAATGATATTAAAGAGCATCTTCCGGCATTGAAGGAAGATGCGATATTGGTCACTCATGAAGCGGCAGACGAAAGATTTAGTAAAATAGGCGGTGACATTCAAAGGAGTAAAGTAAGTGACAAGTTTGACATAAAAGGCAATTACATTCTTACTCTTGGCGCTCTTGATCCTCGAAAAAACACCAAGATGGTTATCAATACTTTTTTACATTTAAAGAGTGAAAAAAAGATTAATGTGAATCTGGTAATTGCAGGCATTCCTAATTGGCGGCAGACTGAATTTTATAAGACGGTTCAAGAATCCTCTTTCAGGGAAGATATTATATTTACTGACTTTATTTCGGAAGAAGATATGGTCTTGCTGTATAATTGTGCAACTGTTTTTTTGTACCCTTCTTTGTATGAGGGATTTGGAATACCTCCACTGGAGGCGATGGCTTGCGGCACTCCTGTTATTACATCAAATACGACATCAATCCCCGAAATTGTTGGGAATGCTGCATTCCTGATAGACCCGCTAAACGATAAGGATCTGAAAGATGCATTGTTAAGTTTATTGAATAATGAAGATTTGCGTAATGACTTTATTGAACGAGGGTTTAAAAGAGCAAAAGAGTTTTCATGGAATAAAATGGCGAAGGAAACACTGCAAATTTATGAGTCTTTAAGGCACGAAAATTAAGGATGAAAATATTATTCATCACACCCCGTTTCCCATCCCCTCCGCTAAAGGGTGACCAAACTGTCCCATATCACCGTCTCCGCATCTTGGGCCGAAGGCATGAGATTACTCTTCTTTCCCTTTATGAAAAAGAGGATGAGCTTGCGGGACTCGATAATTTAAAATCTTTTTGCAAGGCAATCCATACGGTCAGACTACCCCAATGGCGGTCGGTCGTGAATGTAGCCTTGAAAGGACCTTTTTCGTCCTTGCCTTTGCAGGCATTGTATTATTGGTCTAACGCATTTAAAAAACGGATTGATGAGTTGCTTGCTGAAAATAGCTTTGATTTGATCCATGCGTATATGCTGAGGGTTGCGCCATATTTATCTGATGTGGCCGTCCCGAAGGTATTGGAGTTAATTGATTCCATGCAGCTAAATCTTGAGCGCCGTGTAGCAATGGAAAGGATTCCAAAACGCTGGCTCTTTCAGGAGGAATTGCGCCGTATAGTTCACTATGAGCGGAAAATAGGGGATTATTTTGATCAGATGATCGTAGTTTCCGAAAAAGACAGGGTGCTTATTCCGAGTCAAAAGGTAACTGTCATCCCTCTGGGCGTAGATACAGACCTGTTTAAACCACAGTGCAAAGAATCTAAGGAACCGGTGATTGTCTTTTCAGGAAATATGGGGTATTTCCCAAACGAAAGCGCCGTTATTTGGTTCGTAGAGAAATGTTTTCGGAGGATAAAAAAAGAGATACCTGACGCGAAACTGGTAATAGCGGGAAATAACCCAAGCTCAAAGATAAAAAAATTAGGGGACAATCTTTCCATTTTTGTCACCGGGTTCGTAGAATCAATGGTGGATGAATTGAATAAGGCTCAGGTTGCTATTGCACCAATGCAATCAGGTTCTGGAATGCAGAATAAAATTATAGAGGCCATGGCGTGCGCTTTACCTGTGATAACAACAACGTTAGGTTTAGGTGCGATAAAAGCTACTCACAAAAAAGATGTTATTATCGCAGATGACGTTTCTGATTTTATTCGCAGTTGTATCAAATTGTTAAACGATTATGATTTGGCTAAAAAAGTTGGCGATAACGCGAGGGATTTGGTGTTGAAAAACTATAGCTGGGAAATGCATGTGAACAAAATGGAAGAAATTTACGAATCAATTATGGAATATAAAAGAGGGACGGTATAATTTGGGAATTCTGGACTGGGAATTCCGGGGACACTATACTTAATTATTGATTTCATGTTTCACAATCCATACCATAGAGTATGGCAGAAATCGTGTGGGGAAAAGTAAGACTGACTAATGTTTTTAAACAACCTTAATAGGGAGGCGAATATGAACAACGCAGATGAAAGATTGGGTATGGGATGGCTTCCTGACTATCCTGATTTCAGGGATTACACAGAGGGGCATGAAGAGGTTAATAAGGTTATTGCGCCAACAGGTATTTTTAAAAAGGCAGGTGTAAAGATTCCAGCATCTGTTGATTTAAGGCAGTGGTGTTCGCCTATAGAAAATCAACTTTCTCTCGGTTCCTGCACAGCACATGCAGGTATTAGCATAGTGGAATACTACGAGAGGAGGGCATTCGGAAAACATATAGACGCATCGCGTCTGTTTCTTTATAAGGTGACACGTAACCTCCTGCGCTGGACTGGAGATACAGGTGCATTTCTAAGAACTGCCATGGGTGCGCTTGTGCTTTTCGGGGTTCCGCCCGAGGAATATTGGGCATATAAAATAGCTGATTTTGATAAAGAGCCTACTGCATTCTGCTATGCCTTCGCACAGAATTACCAGACAATAAAATATTATAGACACGACCCTCCTCGTACACCTGCAGATATTTTATTAAATCGTATTAAAACTTATCTTTCAGCAGGACATCCTTCCATGTTCGGTTTTACGGTGTATAGTTCCATAAGTCAGGGAGCCTTGACAGGAAGGATTCCCTATCCATGTAAAGGTGAAAAGATAGAAGGCGGACATGCGATTGTTGCAGTTGGATATGATGACAAGATGAAGATCAAAAATACAGGTTCATGCGGGGTTGAGACTGTAGGCGCGCTCCTTATAAGAAATTCATGGGGAACTGGATGGGGAGATTCCGGATATGGCTGGCTTCCGTATGAATATGTTTTGAAAGGCCTCGCTGAAGATTTTTGGTCAATATTGAAGAA
>QLUP01000082.1 GCA_018725485.1 Candidatus Lithacetigena glycinireducens
CATAATAGCGACTTTTCCTTTTTCCCTTTCCTGTTCTTTATCACCAAGCGATACATTCAAAACTTTCAAAAGCTCTTCCAGTGATTCAGACTTGCCGAGCTCTCTTACCATCATAAAAAGAGCAAGCACTTCTTTTTTTTCCTCATCATCGCGGATTACTTTGTTTGCAATAGCTTCAATCCACTCGATTAAGTTTTCAGCTTCTGGAATTCCAAATTCGTTAAGAAGGTTTTCTATATCTTTTACTTTTTGGGCAACTCTACTCCCAATGCGTGGTAATATGTTTGGATTACTTTTAACTTCCTGAAGCACCCCCGAGAATTTTATCCCTCCCTTTCTTGCCATTTCATACAGTTCAGAAAATGTCTGCTTACCTATTCTTCTGTTTCCCAAATCGAGAATTGTTCTCCAAGCAAGGTGATCTTCTCGGTTACAAACTAATCGCAATAAGCAAAGAAATTCTCTACCTTGTTCATGATTCAGTGGCTCTAACGGGTTTGATACTGTTCCAACAGGAATGCCCTTTTCTGTAAGAGCATCTCGTAATGGATTTGAAAATTTGTTGTTTCTATCAGTTCGTAAAAGTATCAATATTTCATCTGGAGAGATGCCTTGGAAATAGATGAGATAAAAGCACAGTCCTGCAATGCCCTCGGCTTCTTCGTTTTGGCTTGGAAATCGCAATACCTTAACCACACCTCGTTTGGCTTCGTCTCTGGGTCTAATAGGCTTATCAATACGACGTATATCTTGTTTTGCTACAAAAAGACCGTAATCAAGTATTTCTTTGCAGCATCGTTGGCAAATACCTAATTCTAATAGTGTAGAGGGATTGTAATCAACAGTAAACCTCCTTATCCCTTCAGGATTTGCGAATCTAAAGCCATAGATGCTTTGGTCATCATCTCCAGCACAATATATCTCGCTACCCAGAGCAGCTAATGATTTGATAACTGACAGGTCGCAAGCATTTAGATCCTGATATTCATCAATAAGCATATATTTTGGTGGTCCCTCTAAATTAAAGCTTTCTCCATGCTCTTCCAATACTCGTTTTAGCTGATAGAGGAGCTCTGCTCTTAGAGTATATCCATAAATCTCTCTATGTTCTTTCCATGCCCCAAGAAACAATGGGACAGGGAAACGTAGTTCCCAATCCGAACTATCAGCAGTTAATCGTTGCCAATCAGCAGAGAGTTCATCTAGTAACTTTTTGGTCTTCCTCACATCTTTACCAATTAAATCACTTAGTTCTCCGATGATGATTTGCCGTTCCTCATAATCATCAGCGATTCGTAGAGGTTGTGGAAGTTGAGTTAATAATGCATTTCTAAGTAGTTGCCTTAGGGCAAAAGAATGTAGGGTAGAAACTTTCGGAAGTTCTAATGATTTTCCTTCAAGATTATCTTTAACATAACACCTTAATTCTGATGCTGCTGCACGGGTAAATGTAAGGGCAAGAATTTCATTTGGTTGGATATTGAGTTGAGTTAATAACCATAGTATCCTTCTTGCTAATGTTAGTGTTTTACCTGTCCCAGGGCCTGCAAGGAGCCTTGCGTGCATACCTTCGTGCCTTGCTGCTGTCTTTTGGTCTGAATTCAAATCTTTATCCCATTCAATCATATTTATCCCTACCTTTCATACTTTCATCCCTTTATTCTTCCATTCCTCCAAGGGAACTATAAACCTAACAACCTCAACCTTCTTTTGAACCTCCAGATTTTCAACAGGGTTGTTGACGATGTAGAGGGTTGGACTTTTAACTGCATTAGCAACCACATAAAGCCAGTATTGCTCTTTAAATCTTTTAGCTTTAAACCATTCGTTTGAGGTAAGAGCAATCTGACCTTCATCGCATCTTGCTTTGACTTCTATGTATCTCATTTCACCATCACTCCTAGACCTTATATCAAATCCCAGATTTTCTCTGGAAACATCTTCCGGAAATCTACCTTGTAATATTTCGTAATTTATGGCTATTTCCATTCCTATCTTTTCAATTTCCTCATCGCTAACCATATCTGACTTTTCGGGCTTCACCAGAATAGCACCAATAAACCTGGGCATTGAGATAGTCAGGCTTGTCTCCTGTTCAATCTCTTTGATGAGCTTTCTCAAAGATTCCTCATAATGCTTCTTCTTTTCTTCTTTGTTACCAATTACAATATTTACTTTTTCTCCAGCTGATAACCTTTCATATAATTCGGCAATTTCATAATCCAATTGACTAATATAGTAATCCAGCGATTTCACTCCGTATTTTTGCTTTATATCTCCTTGTTTTTTTCTCTCTTCCAATATTTCATTTTTATAGCTTTCAACTGCCTTAATAGCGTAGGAGGTTGCTTCACCCTTGTTTATGATAGTAGTTATATCATGAGGATTATTAACAGGTGCTAAATCCCAAATTAGAGCTGGATTAACCTCACTGAGGGTATTACCATCATCATAAATGGACAGTATTTTCTTTCCAGCCACAACCCCTTTGCCATCTTTTAATTCACCCTCATAAAACCAGATGATGCCATTGTATCTTCCAGAAGGGTCTTTAAAGACTGCCCCTTTTTGTAAAGAAGAAAAATACTTTTTTTCAACCCATTCTAATAATGCTTCCAATAGAGGATGACCGAAAGAAATAAATTCTACCTCGTCGGGATTACTAAAAGCTATGGCTTTGTCAAAAGTAACCTTAGGATAGGTTCTAAGAATCGGACCATACCTGTTTTTAAAGTCCACCTCATCTGAGAATTTCCTGATTTCAAAAGGTACAGAATCTAAGGCAAGTAATTTATCTTTGAGGGTCCTAAATTTTCCTTCTACTTTCCCCCAGGCATCTTTAAAAAATTCTTCAAGGTATTCTGGTATCAGCCTGTTTTCTTTGGCTTTTTCGGCCATTTCTTTTATCCTGCTGTAATCAATATACCTGGTAGCCAGACTTTCTCCCAAGACTTCCTTAATTTTTTTAATATATTCCTCATCTATTTTAATATCTAACTCCTTAATTGTCTCTTCCATATTCCTTGCACCAACTACAGCTTCTATCATAAGTTGATAAAGGTTGATTCCTAAAAAAGTGTCACCAATAACATCAAATACCCTATCACTCCCGAGGGCAGTTCTTATTTCTTCAAGTTTGTCAAATAGTTTTGTCAATACCTCACCTTCTCTTGTGTCTTCGGCAACCATATTAAATACAAAAACATCCTTATTCTGTCCATAACGATGTATTCTTCCCATTCTTTGTTCTAAGCGGTTGGGATTCCAGGGGATATCGTAGTTAATCATCAAATGACAGAATTGAAGGTTGATGCCTTCACCTGCAGCTTCAGTGGCAACCATTATTTCGGTTTCGTTTTTGAATATCTTTTCAGCGTCAACCCTATCATTCTGGTTCATTCCTCCATGGATGGCATTAACTTTGTATCCCCAGGATTTCAGCTTATTTTGCAGATATTCCATGGTATCTTTGGACTCAGTGAAAATGAGAATCTTTTTATTTCCCTGAATTTCTTCAATTTTTATAAATCCTTCACTAACTGCTTCCTTCAATTCTCCGAGTTTAACTTCACTTTCTTCGTTGAGGACATTCCAGGCTTTACTAATTAGGTTATCGATAATACTAATTTCTTTCACTAACTCTTCTTTGTTTTCTGCGATAGTTAATGCTTCCCATTTATTTTCCAATTCCCAGCGTCTTTGTTCATCTGCGTCTTCATACTCATCAGGGTCAAGGCGTTCAAAACCTATTTGATTAGCTATATTAAACATTGTTTCTAACCTTTCTTTTCTTCTCATTAAAGATTTATAAAGGGCATAAGTGCTGGAGGCTAATCTTCTCTGAAGTATTAACAAGGCAAATGCTATATTTCTCTTTTTATCACTCTTTAAAGCAAGGTTATATTGGCTGATGACATATTTTGAAAGTTGGTTATATAAATCTTTTTCTTCATCAGATAATCTGAATTTTATAGTTTTGGGAAACCTACCTGTGAAAATCGGTTTGCCCTCAAAGTCTTTTAAATCTTCTTTAAGTCGCCTAATAAATAAAGGGTTATCTTTATTATTAATAGATTCAGCTACCATCTGTTGGGTAGCAAAAAATCCTGGAATTAAAAGGTCGAGGAATAGTCTGTAATTCTCAGGGTCTCCTTTATGAGGTGTGGCAGTTAGGAAAAGCAGGTGTTCAGAATTTTTAGATAATAATTCCCCTAACTTGTACCGTTCTGTCTTGGAAAACTTTTCACCATATTTATAAGCAGCCATTTTATGTGCTTCGTCAACAATTATCAAATCCCAATTTACTCCGCTAAGTATAGGTAAAATATCATCTCTTTTAGCAAAATCAATGGAAGTAATAACCTGGGATTCTTTCTGCCAGGGGTTTTCTGCATAGAGAGAATCAAGGGTTGACCTGTCAACAACCGTAAATGATTCCTGGAATTTCTCTTTTAATTCTCTTCTCCATTGGTCTTTTAGATGGCCCGGAGGAATAATTAAAATTCTCCTGGCTAAACCACGTAGTTTTAGTTCTTTAATAATTAAACCAGCCATAATAGTTTTTCCAGCACCAGGATCATCTGCAATTAGAAAGCGAATACGAGGAAGTTTCAGAATATAGCCATAAACAGCTTCTATTTGAAAAGGCAAAGGGTCTATCCGAGAAACGCTCATCGCCAGGAGTGGATCATAGAGAGACGCCAGCTTATATCGTTTGCTTTCCAGGGCTAAAAATGCTTCTTCACCAGGGGAAGAGAAGTCTAAAATATAATCTTGTTTTCTTAACTTAAGAATCTGTTCTTCTGTGAAAAGTTGGTCATCATATTTGTGAGTATATATAGTAGCACCGATGATATGGATGTATTCACCAACATAACTTATTTTTTTTATCTCAAATGGCTCAGACCAGAAGGGACCTTCAACAACATCTCCTTCTTTAATAGTATCCAATCTTCTATTCCTCCAGAAAAATAAGTAATAATATTATGTTATCACATAATATC
>QLUP01000083.1 GCA_018725485.1 Candidatus Lithacetigena glycinireducens
TTTAAGTTTTCTGAGGAGTTCTATGAGTGGCAATTAAGGCAAGATATTGATGTTGAGATAGTGACAAATATTGCTGGCTTGAAGCTTCCTGTTAAGAGTTTAGATCATGAAATAGAGCGTGCTGGTAGTATTGAAAACTACTTTAGCGTTCCTTACCATACTTACCATGCTGGGAGTGGAAACAAACGTGTTGTTATGATAATAGATGAGGCTCAGAAAATTTTTCACAGAAAGTTTTATAATAAAGATGTTTTTTACTTTTTCCAGTATTCCCGCCATTTGGGGTTCAACATATATTTAATAACTCAGGATGTTTCTTCTCTTTCAAGAGAGTTACAAAATTTAGCGGAATATGAAGTGCGTGCGGTTCGTCGCTCTCTACAGGCTGGCTTCTTTAGATATCTATATTGTATTGATGACCAAAAGATTGGCACTCGCAACTTGAAGCGTGATAGTAAAGTTTTTGCTATGTATCGTTCTTTTGAGCCTAATCGTTCCGAGTTCGCTGATATTAAGTCTGTTCCTATGCGTAATCTTGGTTACTTTGTTGCTCTTTTTATTTTTGTAGTTCTTTCTGGTTATTTTTTGTTGAAGTATCTGTTGTTTCCTGTACCTGATACCCAAGAAGTTGCTGAAATTCATCAGCAAACTGGGAAGCAAGAGCAAGTTGAGAGTCAGAGTGTTGTTGGTAGTCTTTCCTCTCAGTCTAATCAAGCTCTGTCTAATCAAGCTATTGACAGTAATCAGTTCGCCCATTCTCAGCCAACTCAAGGGATACAAACCCAAAAGCCTTTTTATATCTATGCTCCTTCTGGTCATTTTGATGTTAGCCAGTCTTGTGTTAGTAGACAATACCAAAATGATCGAGGTAATGAACAATTTTATAATCTTGGTGGTTCTATCAGTGACGTAAGGCCTGCCGATACTAGTTTTTTTAACTTTTCGAGGTATGTTGGTTATATGCAGTATACTGATAAAAGAACTGGTGAAGTTCATGTCATAAGAGTATACCAGTCTCCGTCGAATTATGATGTTCAGTCTGGTATATGGGATGGTAATGTTCGTTTTGATCGTGATGTTCTGAATATTAGTGATAGTCCAAAAATTTCTGAAACCAGTGGTTTCCAGAAATAATGTTTTATTTTAGGAGACGGTCTTGGTGTATGAGTGTATGTTTTTTTCTGATATATTATATATGTCTAGTATGTTGGTTTTTTTTGAAAATCAAGAAAGCGCTTCAGCAGAGCGAGCGCCCTACCTCTGGCGCAAGCGAGCGAATGCTGAAGCGTTGTGGCACTGAGAGCGGTGTATTGTAACACCGCTCGAAGCATCTACGGGTAGATGCCATTCTAGTAGGAAAAGGAGGTCTAAGTGTTTGATACTATTGAGTTTTTAGTCCCTGTTGAGAGAAAAATGTTTGATATGCTTGTAAACAGGTCTATTTTGACTCAAAGAATTGATAGAACTGATGGCTCTATTGAGTTTGAATACTCTAATCTTTTCCATTATCAAAGTTGGTTATATAAAGTTATATACAAATTATCTGATGAGAAGTTTGTATATGACCCGTGTATTAAAAAGACACAGTTGGTAGGCGGTTATCCTCATCTTCGGTTTGCCTTTTCTGTCCCTAAAATTTTATGGGGGCACAATCTTTACTCGGCTTCTGAAACTGCGTTATACCTTGCTGTTGATATGGTTCAAAGGAGTTTTGAGAAGGAGTACGGGGTTAAGTTGATTCCTTTCACTGATTGGTATCTTATGCGTCTCGATTTATGTATGAATTATGTCTTAAATAGTGGAGATGAGGTGAGGAACTATATTCGTTATTTGCAGAGGTTTGATTATCAGCGCCGTCACTGGAAAGATTATTCTCGTAAAAATTTTGACCAGAAAGAATCCTTATATTTTTCATCAAGGCATTCTACATTTAAAATTTATCACAAGGGGCCTGAATTTAAGGTGCATGATAAAAGGAGGTTTAAGAATCAGGTTGAGGCGCAGTCTTTACATAATTTTGCAGATAAAATAATCCGTTTTGAGGTTGAATTAAAAAATCGTCTTCGTTATATTTATAATGGTTATTTTTCCACATTTTGTAAAGAAAAAATTCCTTTGAGTAATTGGAATGGGTATATAGCTTTTAAAGATGCTTTAAGATTAATAGACTTTAGGGGTGAAATAATGCGGGTAATTAAGTTATTAACTATAACGAAAGGAACTAAGCCCATGAAAAGTGAACAAGTTTTGAAGGTTCTAATGCAGAATTATTCTCCTTCTCAGGCTCGTAGTTTTTATGCTGTTTTTGTTACAATATTGATGTGCGGTATGTCTGAGGCTCGGAGGCTATATTCTGAGAATTTGATTTATCGCTCTAAGTTGGCTTTTGAAAAGCATAACATTTCTTTTGTTCTTTCCGATATTGAGAAACTTGATTGTGATTTAGGTTTTCCAGATGATTTTGAATTAGGGTTTGAGTCTAAATATTATCAATTACCATTGGTTGCGTAGTGTATCTGTTTTTTTGTAAGCAGAAAAAATAAGGGGATGCAATATTATATACCTCTATCTTCTGGTTTCTGGGATTATTGTGGTAGTAGGTGTGTGTGTGAGTGTTGTTCCTGTTTTTTTGAGGGAGCAGGCTTTAGCCCTGGCCTTATAAGAATAAACCCATAGGCTCGGCCTGAATAACGCCCTAAAATTGTTAGCGGAGCAGATTCTCAACAATTTTAGGGACTCTACTGAATGTGTAGTCGCTTTGTATATCCTTTGTTTTTGGTTTATGCTTGCGATGTGCCGAGCCTCTATTTTTATTTTGTATTGTAATGTGCTTTACTGGTTAGTAGGTTCCTTGATTTATGGATTTGTTTTTTAATATGATGAATATTAAAAATTAGGAGGTATCAAGTGATTATTGAGGTTGAGGGGCAGATTTATAGGACAGGTAAGACCAAGAAGGGGCAGCATTTTTGTAATATTCTTGTGAAGCGTCCTGATGGTCAAAGTGATTCCTTAATGATTCTTGGAAACAGGGAGTATAAAGCTGGAACTGTTTTCAAAGGTAAGGTTAATGCCTATATTCGGGTTTGCTCGGAGGTAGTGCAATATGGATCTGTTTGAAACATTAAACTGGACGATTAAAGTTGCACATGTTACTGGGAATTCTATGTTTGATTACTTCTTCACTCTTGTTATGTTTTTTGGGTTGCTTGCTTTTGCTATTAGTATACCGATTAGGTTGTTGTCAAGGTCATGATGCCTGTTCTTGTGGGTATTTTTGTATTATTTATGGTTTCTGATGTTGCTGCTAATGTTATTTTTGAGAGATGTCAGCCTAATAGGGCTGTTACGGTTAGTTTTGAGTTTCAGTCCCGTGTTAACTCTGTTGTTGCTACGAATATTGAGAGTAGGTTTCTTCCCTCGTCTGCAACTTTCTCTCGATATAGTATGAATGCTCGTAGTAGTCCCGATGGGTTTGTTTTTCTTACATACAGTTCGGGTATTGTTAGGAATTTAAATTGTATCGTTCTTGAGGATGAGCGGACAAAGTTTTATTATAATATCCTTATGGGTCTTGCTGGAATCTTTTGTGCTTCTTTGGTAATGTTTGTCATCTTACGGAGCATGTAGTTGTGTGAAGAAGGGGGGTGAAAAGTTATGGGACTTGAAAACATAACGGTTAATACTGCGACTATTTTCACCGTCGCTACTGTTGTTTGTATTGCCCTTGCTGCCATCTGGCCAGTGCGGAAGATTGTCAGACTTCTTAATCGTAGCTAATGTCTTTGCGGGGGGTTTCTTCCCCCCGCTATTAAGTTTTGTGTGGGGTTATAATGATTTTTAAAAAGTTAGTTATATTGTTATTAGTCTGTAGTCTTATGCTGACTCAATATGATTGTGTTCGTGGCGCTGTTCCTGTTGTTGCATTTTCTACGGTTCTGCATGTTGGTAGAATGTATATTTCTCATGTCTGGCACAATACTACTTTTAGGTATTTTCTTGCTAGCGCTCTTGCCCATGTTGGCGCTGGCGTTGCTCTTTGGCTTGCTTATGATCGTGGTTCTGGTGTTCCTTCGGGTGAGCGCTATGTAACTGTTCAGCTTAGTGATGCTTCGTCGGAACTATCTAAGATTGCCAACCAACTACCTCGTGCTGGGCTTCCTCATGATCCTGCTTTAGTTCCTATGATTAATGTTGATCCTGATTTGTTGAGAGATTATCATATTGGGGTTGATTATAGTATTCCTTTTCCTGAATTTTATAGAGTTTGGAATCCTGAGCTCTTAGGAAAAATTAATAACGATTTTAGAGCTAGAACTATTGTAAATAACGCTGATATATCGCGTAGCATTTCAGATGCTATTATTAGGGATATGGCTCGTGGTGGTTCATTTGTATCAGCGCCTCCCTCTGGTTCACATGTTTTTCCTGTCGATGGCGTGAGTGTTGTTGAGAGAACTGATCCTGATCAGCCTCCGCCCGTTGGTGATCAGCCTCCACCCGTTGGTGATCAGCCTCCACCCGTTGGTGATCAGCCTCCACCCGTTGGTGATCAGCCTCCGCCCGTTGGTGATCAGCCTCCGCCCGTTGGTGATCTTAGGGGAGATCTTTTTGGAGATCCTGTATTTCCTGATATCCCTGGTTTTGACCCTACTGTTGACAGAGTTGAGGAAAAGGATTATAGAGGTATTTTGTATAGTTTTTTTGAGAATCATCCATTTAAACGTATACTTGATAATTTTAGTTTCAAGGCTTCTGGTGACTGCGAAGTCTCTACAAATCTATTTGGGCATACAGTCAGTATATCATTTTGTTCTGTTCAGCCATTCTTGGCCATGTTTGGTGCCGTATTTCTGGTAGTTTGCACTGTTCGTTCTTTTTTTATTGCTATGGGAGTTGAATAATGGGTCTTTTTGCTTTTCTTTCTGGTTTAGTTGCTAGGATATTTGCTTCACGGGTTGCTGAATTTACA
>QLUP01000084.1 GCA_018725485.1 Candidatus Lithacetigena glycinireducens
ATGTCCGTTATAACTAAAACTGACGTTGTTTACTTCAACACAATTTTTTACATCAGTTATTTGCATATAGTCTTTAAAATTTTAATCAGAAAATCAATATCATCTGTTGTGTTATAAACATGCATACTAATTCTGATTGTGTTAGTAAATTCATCCCTGCTACTTATGCAATGATCTCCTGTTCTTACTAAAATGCCGTTTTCAGCAAGCATAAAACCTGCTTCACTGGCAGACAGGCCGCCTACTTTAAATGATAGGATTCCGGCACCATCAGCGCAACTCCAAAAGTTAGGCCCATACACAAATTCTATTTTAGGCAATTGTCTCAATTTTTGAAGTAAGTACTGAGTCAACTCGGAGAGATGTATATAAATATTTTCAATTCCAAGCTGTTCTATAAATTCAATTGCTTTCCCAAGAGTTAGAATACCAGCATAATTCTGGGTTCCAGATTCGTAAGCCTGTGAGAAATTGGTAACTTCAACCTCACTATCGTGAAGTTTTACTCCATTGCTCCCACCCACAAAGATAGGTTCCATGAATTGGTGGAGTTTCTTGGTGATAAAAGTTGCCCCTACACCTTGAATCGCAAACATCTTGTGTCCTGAAAAAGAGAGAATGTCAGCTCCTAATTGCTGCACATCAACTAATCTATGACCTACACTTTGTGCAGCATCGACATTAATTATTACGTCTTTATCTCCCAACCAGTCTCTGATTTTGTTTATATCGCTGTCTGCGCCATAGATGTTGTGAATATGCGTGGCATTAATAATTTTTGTTTTATCTGTGACTTTCGAGAATAAGTCGTCTCTGTCAATACTTCCCATTTTGTTTACCCTAAAAGGGACGAGGCGTATCGCGACGCCCATGTTTTCCACTAATCTCTGAACTTTGAACCATGGGAGCACGAATGATTTATGGTCTTGCGGGCAATAGAGAACCTCATCGCCATCTTTGAGATAATGGATTCCAAGTGTATAGGCAATTTTGTTAAAACCATCAGTCGCTCCGGAAGTAAAGATGATTTCCTCTTTTTTTGAAGCATTTATGAACTTTCCAACTTTCTCTCTAACTTCTTCCACCTCGTTTGTTAATTGGTTTGCAATTGGGTATGAAGATCGCCCAGCGTTAGCATTATGTGTAGTATAAAAGTCCACCAACTTATCTAAAACTATTCGGGGTTTCTGGGTAGTGGCCGCGCTATCCATGTATGTGATACCTGGGTTGTTAGTGAAAAATGGAAATTGGTTTTTTACGTTGAGCATATTTTTATAAATCTCTTTCAAGTGATAAATTTTGATCCCTCCAGGCATTAATACCACCCTGCAAACTAAAGGCTTGAGCGTTTTTGCCAGCGAGGTAATTAGCAACAAGGGAAGATTTTTCACCTAAAGGACAGACAAATAATAATTTCTGCTTGGTAGAAAAAGGATTTGTGGTATTAAGCATAGGGTCTAGTTGATCGTAGGGCATGTTTATCGACTCTGGAATATGAGCCATTTTGAATGATATTGGTTGCCGTAAATCGATGACGAGAGGTTGATTGTCATCTATCCACTGGGTAGCTCTGTCTGCAGACACATCCGTCTCTGCATTGGGTCTTACATCATCTTTCCAGCTTTCAGAGTGAGCTTCACCTAACCATTCTGGTTTTCGATCCTTGATGTAAGAGGTGTACCATTCGACTCGGTCACAGGCGATAAATACTGCTTTTTTAGTCTCTGTGAGTGTGTCATCAACTTCCTTCAGATACTTCAGGGCTCCAAGAAAAGATGCCCCAGTCGTTGGTCCGGCAAGAAGCCCTGAACCTTTTATTAACTTCATCATGGCTTCCAAGGAATCGTGAGAGTTAACTGTTACTATCTCTGAGTAAAACTCCGGATTAAACAGTCCGACCTCAAGAGTTTCATCGTGATTTCTAATTCCTGGAATATAGTCTTCTTTTTCAGCTACAACGCCAATGGCGACAAGTTCAGGGTTATGCTCTTTTACTCTTTGAGCAGCACCAAGAGTGGAGCCGGTGGTTCCTAAGCCGCCAATGAAATAATCTACTTTTCCAAGATCATCAATTATTTCCTTGCCTGTTGTGTCATAGTGGATTTTTCTATTCAAGTCATTGAAGTATTGGTCACCATAGATATATTTTTCTGGATCCTTGGCAATTTCCTGCTGGATATAAACAATCGGGTCATTAGGATCATTGGGGTCATAGCAGTCACTCTTGCCAGGCAACTCCTGTATTTGTGTTCCGATTAATTTCAGAACATCCTTTGCTTCTGGTACTTTAATTCTGTTGGTGATTGTTTTCAAGCTACTTCCATGTAGTGAAGCAATCATCTGTAATGCTTTGGCCGTGTTTCCGCTTGAGCTTTCTATGACCAATTTGTCATTAAGTTCATCTAGGTGTGGCTTTAATATGCCCCAGGCGGTTCGGTCTTTTACGGATCCCCAGGGATTTAAAAGTTCTAGTTTGGCATAAACCTCGATATTCTTAAGCCCATGCACTTCGGATGGGATTTTTAATAATGGTGTGTTTCCGATCAGGTCGGTAATAGATTGAGCTAACATAGATTTCAATTAAATTTAGGTTCATACTTCTCATCTACAAACCATGTTGATGAGTCGATAGCAATTTTGTGAGCCATAGGATGCTGAATTGTTTCACTCTCTGTAAAGTCCATAAAGTAGCCAGCGGTATTAATAAATGCCAAAATATCTCCCGGTTCTAATTCTTGTTTGAAAAATACTTTTCTCCCACAGATGAAATCATGCGGCAGGCAAAGATTGCCACTTAAGAAAACTCCGTCAGTCGCGGGCTTTATTTTTTCTTTCGTAGAGATCACGACTGGGTCAGACATAAATTCCAGTTCAATTGAGTTAATATGTGATCGGTTCATATCCAGAAAGACTACTGTTTCGCCCTTGAGAGATTTATTGATAGAAACAACTTTGGCTAGTGTTATGCCTACCTGATCTAAGAGTGACCTGCCTGGCTCTATAAATAGCGTCAGCATGTTTTCTTGCAAGAATTGACCGATTATGCCAAAGGAAGGAGTTTTACTACTGAGTACCTTATCCAGTTCTTGAAATTGGTCGTAGGAGCGATAGAAGTCCGAGAATTTCGCAGAGCCTCTTATTTTTCCTCTTTCCGCCCAATAACCCATGCCTGACTGGTTCCAGCTCATAGAAGGTTTATTTGGATTAATGAGCGAGTCTTTAATGGCAGAAACATACTCATGCCATTCTTTTTCATTTTTCAAGAAGTTTGCACTGAATCCTCCGCCAATATTTATGCCTCGAGGTGTAAGTCCTGCTTTAATAGCTTCTAAAGTTAGTGCGAGCGACTGTTCAATCGCCACAACTCTTTCCTGCTCACTAATTGTAGATAGGTGGAAGGAAAATCCGTAAAACTCCAAATCTTTAGAATTCTTTAATTTTTCAATTGCTTTTCGGGCTTCTTCAATGCTTAAGCCGAACTTGGTATCTTTTTGAACAATATCAATTTTTCCCGATTTAAATTCTTTCAGTCTTATAAAGACTGGAGTAGCACCAGTTATCTTGAGTTCTTGTCTTAATGCCACTATTGTTTCTACTTCTTGAGGGCTATTCACATTAAGAACTACACCTTGGAGAAGGGCTAGTCGTATAAACGATGCGTTTTTGGGGCCAGTTGCTTCTATTCTTTGTCCAACAACTCCAGCAGACAATGCCTTCTGGAGTTGTTTTTCTGAAGCAACATCTATTTTTGCGTTTGAAACCGCAAGTTGTTTTAAGATGGCTACTGATTTATTAGCTTTGTAAGCGTAGAAAATCTCGCCTTTAATTTTGTGGGACTCAAAAACTTCTTGAAACCTTTCGATATTACTAACGACAGTTTTAGGATAAATAAGATTCAAGGGTGAGCCAAAGGCGGTTACCCATTCCTGAATTTTATTTCCATCAGACAAAGTGTCTTCGATATGTGAAGCAATTACAGGCGTTAATGTGAACATACGCTAAAATTGGAACTCCTCGTCTATTTGACCCGAGATATCTCCAACTGCGTTTTTGACATAGTCTTGATCAATGTATTTCAGGTGCAACTGATACAAATCTTTTAATCTGTCATTAGGATTTTTCTTGAGTCTCTTGCTGATTTCAACCAGTCGTTCAAACAATGACTCATCGAGAGAAGTAAGGACATCGATGGTTAAAGGTGTACCTTGCTGTCGTAGTTTCTTGAGTTCGGGACTTTTTTTGAGAGAGCCCACATATTTATCTGCTGGAATGTTTGATGCGATAAATTTTTCATCCTCGTCATCTTCTATCTTATTGCCAATAACGAATAAGCGATCATCCATACCGGCATGTTTGGCAAGCTTTATGTATTGGTCATAAACCGCAATACTCTCTTGTGTTGGTTCAACGATCAGGAAGAGTACATCGAATTGTTTATGGAGCGTGTTGGAAAAGGCATCAATTCCGGCCACCATGTCTGTAACAATCCAGTCATCCTCGTTTAACTTTGCAAATGTAAGCAGGTTTTCCAGAATTGAAAGGTTGGTGTGATAACAACTTTTTCCAATTTCATCGGCTTCATATGTCCCCACCACCGCTACGAAGCTGTTTTTATAGGGCTCGGCAAGCACTTTTATGATTTCGTTTTGCGAGTCTACTTCAAATAAATTCACACCCACTGAAGGCGGAGTGGTTTTATAAAAGTGATCCGCAGTTTGTATTTTTTTACTTTTGCCGATCAGATAATTTCTGATCTTCTTGGTGTTCTCGCTTGAAGAAAGAGATTTGCTTTCAGGAAAATCCATGCCTAACAATTTAGGCACATGGATACTAAGATCAGCGTCAAAACACATGACCTTTTCGTTTTGTTTGATTAAGTTTAAGAAAAACAGAGTGGAGAAAGTACTTTTACCTGCTCCACCTTTTCCTACAAATGCTATTCTCATATTGGTGTATTGGTTATTTGCATAC
>QLUP01000085.1 GCA_018725485.1 Candidatus Lithacetigena glycinireducens
AACTGAATTAGAATCACAGTTTGTTTCCTGGCATAATACCCTAACTAAATTAGCTGAGGAAAAGGAAAACTTATTTAGAATTCTAAATAATAACAAAAACCAAACCCACCTTTTTTACGGTTGCGGTTCCTCGTACAATCTAGCTCTTTCCTTTTCTTACCTATGGAATTGCCTGCATAAAATTCCTTCATTTGCTCTTCCAGCATCAGAAGTAATTCTTTTCCCTGAGATCATTAATAGCCTTTCCCCAACAATAGTAGTTCCTATTTCCAGATCGGGAGAAACCAGTGAAACTATTCTGGCTACAGACAAACTCCATAGCAAAGGATTAAAATCATTAGGAATTACCTGCAACAGCTCAAGCACGCTCGCTAAAATATCCAGCACAGCTATTACCACCAGCTTTATTGAAGAAAAAAGCGTTGTGGAAACAGTTACTTTTTCAGCTCTCTATTTAACAGGTTTGTCATATATCCTGTTTCTATCTGGAAAGGAAAATTTGTTTAAAAAAATCTATTTGCTCCCTGAAAATGGTGAGTTCTTTTACCGTGAAAACAGAGACTTAATACACAAAACCACTGAAAAAGATTATAAACAGGTCTTCATTCTTGGCTCGGGACCATACTATAGCATAGCCAGAGATAGTCGTCTAAAAATAATTGAAATGGCGCTTGTCCCTACTAACGCTTTTAATTTTTCAGAGTTTCGACACGGACCCATAGCTTCGGTAGATACAGATTCGCTTATCATAGCTTTGTTATCTTCCAGTAACCGTACCTCAGAAATACAGGTAATCAATGAAGTAAAAAAGTATGGAGCCGATGTGCTCGTTTTAGATATTGACGCTTACCGCCTCCCAGAAGCCGAATCATCATTAATGAATGTTCCAGATATAATTCGTAGCATTATTTACGCACCCCCGATTCAACTTTTCGCCTGCCTTTATGCCCTGAAGAGGGGACTAAATCCTGACCAGCCTCCTCATTTGGAAAGAGTGGTAAACTATGATTATATAGAACCTCAAATTGGGGTGGAAAATGGAATTAAAAATATTTGAACTTGGTCCCTATCAAACCAACTGCTACCTAATACATGGACATCAGACAGCTGTGGTTATCGACCCAGCAGAGGGTGAAGAAGTGTTGGATTATTTAACCAAAAATAAATTAAGACTAACACATATCTTGAACACCCACGGACATGGAGATCACACTGGTGGTGATTTTTTCCTTAAAGAAAATACTAACGCTCTGGTTGCCATCCACACCAAAGACGAATTTTTTTTAGGCGATAATTCCATAAATAAATACTTGCATCCCTCATTCAAACCTGTAGTACCAGATATTTTACTATCAGACAATTCAATACTTACTTTAATGGTTGACTCTCTGGTTGTTGATTTTAAAGTTACTCATACTCCCGGCCATACACCTGGCAGTGTTTGTTTTTCTTCTCCCCTGGGGTTTTTTTCCGGAGATACGCTTTTTAAGCGAGCTATTGGAAGATATGACTTCCCTTACTCTTCAAAAAATGATATGAGAGACTCTCTTAGAATGTTGATTAATTCAATACCCCCGGATACCATAATTTATCCTGGTCATGGTCCAAAAACGATATTCAAAGAGGAGAAAAATCTTTTAATCGCCATTTCTAATGAATTATAAAAAAGTTAAAAATATTTTTAATTTAAGAGAAGATGCTTTCATAATTTTAAGTTCAATCATATCAGCTATTGAACCAGGGAATTTGGTTAGATCGTTTATCGAGAACAATATATACGAAGATATCAACAATTATCTTAACATAATCGTTCTGGGAGCTGGAAAAGCTTGTGCTCCAATGGCTAAAGCAATAGAAACAATTTTTCCGGATAAAATCAAAGATAGTCTTATTATTGTCCCTGATGGCTATAAGCTTGATACTCAGATTATAAACATTGTTGAGGCAGCCCACCCTCTACCTGACCAAAGAGGATTAGAAGCAACCAAAAAAATTATTAACCTGATAGAAAGCATTGAGGATACCGATTTGATAATATTTCTCTTTTCTGGGGGTGGCTCTGCCCTGCTAACTTGCCCCTATCCACCACTGACCCTCGACCATATAATCTCCATAACTAAAGAACTGATTCATTGTGGAGCCAGTATAGGGGAGATTAACACTGTTAGGAAACACCTTTCTTTTGTTCAGGGAGGCAGGCTGGGAAAAATGGTCAAGGGTACTTCTATTACCCTACTTTTATCCGATGTAACAGGAAATGACCTATCTACAATAGCTTCAGGGCCAACTATCGCGGATTTAAGCACTTTTAAAGAGGCTCAAGAAATTTTAGATAAATACCATCTGACCAGCAAAATATCTTCAAAAATAATTAAATTCCTAACTGAAGGCAAGAATAATCTTTTCAGAGAAACTCCCAAGAAATTGCCTCCTAAACAAAAAAATTACCTCGTTGGCTCAAATAGTATTGCTCTGGAAAGTGCCTACCAAACGGCAAATAACCTTGGTTATAATACCATTATCCTTACCAGCATGATAGACGGTGAAGCACGGGTCATTGGAAAAATAGCTGCTAAAATTGGTAAGGAAATACATAAGAGCAGCCATACATTAACTCCCCCAGCATGTATTTTGATAGGTGGAGAAACCACTGTTAAGGTAATTGGCACAGGCAAGGGAGGAAGAAATCAGGAAGTAGCTTTAAGTGCTGGCTTAGAACTTGAATTAGATAACAATATACTTGTATTAAGCTTTTCCACTGATGGGAAGGATGGTCCAACTGATGCTTGCGGTGCTTATATAGATGCTGAAATAATGGCCAGGGCCCGACAACTTGAACTTGATGGGTTTCAATTTCTTAATGAAAATAATTCTTATAATTTTTTTCTAAGAGCGGGAGGGTTAATCAAAACTTCTCCAACTTATACTAATGTCGGTGACATAATCTTAGTTATAACGGGATAATATGGAAATACTGGTTGTGGGCGGATCTTTATGGGACATAATAATTGAGCTTAAAACACCTTTTTCCGGTGACGACTGTTATCCTTCAAAAGTAAGTAGAATTCCTGGTGGAACAGCACGAAACTTAGCAGAAACAGTTGCTCGCTTGAATGTAAAGGTAGCTTTAATCTCCCCAATAGCCCTGGATGGTATTGAAAAAACTGTTCCCAATCCGGGAAGCATAACTCCTATTATAAACAATCATACCCCAACTTTTATTGGTGTTCTTTCTTCGCAAAAAGAGAGATTGTTTTCCTTCCATGATACCAGACCCCTTGACTACCTTTCTGTTGAAGAAATCCTGCCTTACCTTCCAAAAAAGCCACCAACTTATGTTTTCCTGGACACTAACTTACCTGCAGAGGTTATTTCCTATCTTTTAAAATGGAGCAAGTCTTATGGTTCTATAACCATGATGGACCCAATTGCTCCCTCCAGAGTAGCCATTCTTAGCCCCTATCTTTCATTAATTGATATCATTTCCCTTTCAGAAAGAGAATACCAGGTTTTTGGGGGTCTGGAAAAGGTAAAGGATAAAAAAATCATTGTAAAAAAAGGACCAGAAGGAATAGAATTATTAAGCCCATCAATGAGTCTTACCAGCCCATCTCTCCATCAGGGAACAATCATTAGCGACAATGGCGCTGGCGATAGTTTCAACGGGGGATTTCTATACGGCTTGCTTAAAGGATACTCACTTGATGAATGTGTAAGAATTGGACAAATATGCGCTTCCTGGTGCTTAAAATCTCCATTGAATGTCAACCCTGAACTGTCGGAACTATTAATTCAAAATAATTAGTTATTTCGGTTTTGAGTTGAATAATCCTCTACAAATCTGGAAAAGAAGGATATGCCCCCCATTTTTGTTACCACTTTGAAGGCTATTTTTCTCCTATAAGAATTGTTTTAAATTATATAAGAATGTATACCATATTCTTCATAAAATTATTTAATTCCTAAATTTAAAGGTTTTCCTTCAGTTAATTGTGTCTACATTTACTGTAGTGGTCTATCGGCTCTGGGTTTACTTCTCTGAAGCTACCTCTTGGCTTGGTAAACCTTCAGAGCTACCATAAGACTGTTTTCTTTCCTTATTCTTCTACCCTTTTTTTGGTTTATCTCTAATTTATCCCTGAATCTTAACCAGGTCCATAACCATCTATAACCCCAGAAAGTGTCTTCAGTTTTGAGGGTCTTTATCTTCTTTAACAAATCAGTATAAGAATATACAGTCTTTGCTCAACTTGCTCTCAAAAAATACAAGGCCTCGGATCAAATATTGAGGTTAAAGAAGTAAAAGTATACATTCTATGACCTATCTTACGTATTTTCAAAATCACCTTAAAATAGGGGTAGGTTACAGGAATGCCTATTAGTATTGATGCTATTTATAGTTTAGCCTTATATAATAATAAAATAAATATGTTTTTTATCTTAAAAAATGATAAAATTAAAGAGGTTACAGGAAAGTGCTCTACCGATAGTGATGGACACAATGTTTTTAATGGGTGCCCTCGGAATCGATGACTTGATTAATAAAGGATTGCGACTTTACACATTTCCACCAAGCGTTCGTCGTCGTCAAAACTCGGAATCGATGACTTGATTAATAAAGGATTGCGACCAATCCAGTCTCACGGCTTCGCAAAGGCTAGCCGGTCCCTCGGAATCGATGACTTGATTAATAAAGGATTGCGACTATCATTGCTGTTGCTTGATAAGCGCATCGAGTTGTCTCGGAATCGATGACTTGATTAATAAAGGATTGCGACTTTAAAATTGAAAAAAATCTCTAGGGCTATCCCTAGATTATTCACTCGGAATCGATGACTTGATTAATAAAGGATTGCGACCGAATGCGCCGAGTCCGAACTCGTTAGCCGTGAAGACCTCGGAATCGATGACTGCGGAGGCTGAGATACATGGGTAACACTCATGGCATA
>QLUP01000086.1 GCA_018725485.1 Candidatus Lithacetigena glycinireducens
GGATTATCATAAAAATTGCCAGGATAGCAATAGCCAAAGCATACCTCGTGATGCTGGTTATGGTGGCTGTCATTTTACTGAATTCATTAGTTACCTGTCTTAAAATTTGAGGAATTAAAAGTTGCACTAAATCTACGGAAATTAGGAGTAGGATTCCAGACAGGTAGATAAATAAATGTTTCTTTATGAATTTTAATAAAATGAAATACATAAGAATTATCATACAAATGTGGTAATCTTATAAAAAGAAACTAGGAGGTGCACAAATGATTGATACAATAAAGCTTGAGGAACTGTTAAATTCTGAATTCAACGATGTTCTAAGCATTTATTTAAACATTGACCCATCTTCCAGTGATGGTGGTAGAGCTCCTTCCTTAATCTGGTTAAAAAGTGCTTTTAAGGAACTTAAAGAAAAAATTGAACCTTCCAAAAAAAATTACTTGGAAACTATCGAAGATGAAGCAAAGTTCCTGATCGAAGGTGCCTTGTTTAAAGACAAATCCATAATTCTTTTCCTGGGTAAGGATATTAAAGAACTAATGCCCACTCAAGTTGCTGTTGAAAATGAAATCTCTTTTGGTAAACCAAATTTAGGTCAACTTATCTGGATAATTGAAGAGTATAGGCCTTTTGGTGTATTAATGGTTGATTCTAACATGGTTGAAATATACAAAATATATCTAAACAAAATAGAAAAGATTCAATCATTTAACCTGGATCTGGATACTTCTGATTGGAGGAAACAAAGACTTATGCCCCCTTCATCCCCTAGAGATGGACCTGCTCGGGGTAGTGTAGGTGGAGGCGATAGGGTAGAAGCTTTTGAAGATAGGATTGAAGCCAATCAATTACGATTTATGAAAAAAGCTATCAGTTATTTCAACTCTATAGCCAAAGAACATTCTATCAAAGAATTTGTTTTAAGCGGGTCAGAAGATATTTATGAGAAATACTTTAAGCTTCTTAGCAAGGAACAGATGAACATGATTGTAGGAAACATTCCCATTCCTATAGATACTAATCCTAAAAATATAAGGGATCAATCACTTTCACTATTTTGGAACTATGAAAGAGCAAGAGAAAAAACCTTAGTGGAAAATCTTTTAGAACGTTCTTCAGTGGGAATTCTGGCCTGTGTGGGACTTGATTCTACTTTAAAATCTTTACAGGCTAGCAGGGTTGATAGGGTAGTTATTTCTAGAGCTCACAATCAGAATATAAGGAAATGCCTTAAATGTAATTACCATGAAATGATAAACGAAAAACCCTGTTCTATTTGTAATTCACCTGATTTTATTGAAGGTTCTTCTAAGAGTTTTCTCCCACCTTTAGTACTCAGTTTTGGGGCAAAAATGGAAGTTGTGGGGAATGGTGCTGGCAAAAAACTTATGGCTTATGGGGGTGTTGGAGCTTTTTGGAGGTATTAACCCGGTTATTCTTTTCTTTGGAATACTCTTTCAGGCTGGAAGCCATTTGACTTAGTTGCTTTGTGAGTAAGTAATAGAAGGAACCTTCTTCATAGTTTCCCATATCGTCTTTCACACCTGCCTTTATTGAAGAAAGAAGTTCGATACCTTCATCTATACTCTCAATAGCATAAAGATGGAATGTGTTTTCTTCAATAGCTTTAACTACATCTTCTCTGAGTACCAGGTTGTTAATATTTTGAATAGGGATAATAACTCCCTGTTCACCGGTTAGTCCTGTTGCTTTGCAGATATCGTAGAAGCCCTCAATTTTTCTGGTCACACCACCAACAGGCTGAATTTCTCCTTTTTGATTTACTGAACCAGTAACTGCCAGGCTTTGTTTTAAGGGAACTGAAGCGATAGCAGATAGTAAAGCATACAGTTCAGCACTGGAAGCGCTGTCTCCCTCTACTTCTTCATAAAGTTGCTCAAATACCAGGCTGGAAGTGAGAGATAAGGGGTGGGTACGGGCAAATTTATCCCTGAGAAAGCCTGTAAGAATCAGGACTCCTTTACTATGAATGGGTCCACTCATGGCAATCTCTCTCTCTATGTTTATAACTCCTTGAGTTCCCAAAGATACAGAAGCGGTAATTCTGGAGGGCTTTCCAAAAGAATAGTCAGCCAGACTTAAAATGGAAAGGCCATTTACCTGACCAATTTTGCTACCTGATGTGTTAAGTAATATAGTGCCTTCGCTGATTAACTCCATAATTTTTTCTTCGATTAAGTTAGAACGGTAGATTTTTTCCTGGAGAGCCTTGAGTACATGTGTTTGTTCAACTACCTGGCTATTCTCCTGCATCGACCAGTAATTAGCTTCCGAAATTAAGTCAGAAATATCGCTGAATCTGGTAGAAAGTTTCTTCTGGTTTTCAACCAATCTTGAACCAAAGTCAACAATCAATCCCACGGCTTCTCTGTTAAAAGGATTCAAGCCTTCTTCTTTAACTCTGGAGCTGATAAATGAAGCATACTTGAAAATTGAGTTAGAATTTCTTTCCATTTCTGTATCAAAATCTGCCCTTATTTTGAAATGCTTGCGGAAGTCCTCATCGTAGTTATAAAGAAGGTAATAATGCTGCAAACTTCCAATCAGAATAACTTCACTATCAACCAGTGGTATGGGTTCAGGTTTAAGTGTCACCACCGGATCCATTCTTAGTTGTTCGCCGATATTTTCGATCTTAACTTCAGAATTCTGCAAAGATTTTTTTAAGGCTTCCCAAGCATAAGGATTTTTCAATATATCTAATACCTGTATCACCAGGTAACCACCATTAGCTTTTAATAATGACCCGGATTTTATAAGGTCAAAACTGGTAGTTGTGACACCAAACTGTGATTTAAACTCAATTCTACCCATTAGGTTATAATAGGTAGGATTATTCTCGAAAATAACTGGTGCTCCTTCAGTGTTTGAATTGTCAACAATTACATTAATATTGTATTTTGCGTATGGGTCAGTAACTATTGTAGGAAAAGGTGAAGGAGGTTGAGGTGAAATATCTTTTGGTGTTTTTAATTCGTTGATATTAACCAGAATATCATCTTCTACTTCCTTAATGTAATTGAGAATATCTGGTTCGTTACTAAATAATGTTTTTATTTCAGCGCTCAAATGGGTTAAGAGAAACCTTACTAATTCAATATCCAGTTTGTTCAGTTCAATCAGAGCTTCTCTTTCAATTCTTTTTATAGTCCGCAGGGTGCGGTTAATTTCCTCTACGACTTTTTTGTTTTTTGCTTCCCAGATCTTTTTATCTTCCTCGGGTAGTGATTGATATTCTACAGGGGAAAGTGGGGTACCGTTTTTCATAGGCATGGTAAAAATACCCTGGGGAGTTATTTGCAGAGTGAAACCTTCACCTTTGGCCAGGATTTGAACCTGATCTATAACTGCTTCTTTTTCAGCTTGAATTTTATTGGTAATCTCCGATTTTCTTTTTTCGTAATCATCACTTTCAAAAATCTGGGTAATGCTAATCTTAAGTTCTTTAGTAAAATTGACCATTTCTTGAGCAAGAATTTTTCCTAATCCTGCCTTCAAAATTAAGGGTTTGGGAGATTCGGGGGATTTAAAGTTGAAAACATAAACAATATCAGGAGGGACTGGTTCTTTAGGTGCCCTCTCAGTTAGGAGAGATTTAATAGTTGAAGTTTTACCTACCCCACGAGGACCAGCAACATATAGATTAAACCTTTTGGTTTTCATATTCAAGGCTACCTCAATGGCTTTTATAGCCCTATCCTGTCCTATGGTTCCTTCCAGGGGTGGAACCTCATTGGTGGTAGTAAAGGTAAATTCTTCCGTTAAGCATTTACAGGTTACCTTAGTAGAATCTAACTTAATCATATATCCTCCCTGTTTGTTTATTATGTAATATTTTAACACGATTGTTTTTAAGAACAAAATGGATAAATACATTTTATAATATAGGATGTTAATCAAATGTAAAGTTTAGGAGATAAATTATGATTATCGGTTTATATTTTATATTTCCAATTCTTTTATTAGTTGCTATTCTGATATATCGTACTTACAGGCTTGATTACAGGAAAGAAACAACCTATGATTACCAAGTAGAAAGCCTTGATACTAACGATATTGCTTTGATATTCAGTAAATCTACTATATCTCAAAAAGAAAGTTTTGGTTCTTATAAAACCCAATTTCTAAACTTTCATAGTTACCTTGAATCGGCCTTTCCGTTGGTGCATAGTAAATTGAAAAAAGAAATAATAAACGATTATAGCCTATTTTACACCTGGGAAGGCAAAGGAAACGATAAACCAATTTTATTGATGGGGCATTATGATGTTGTCCCGATTGAAAGTAGTACTGAACAGGAATGGATTTATAAACCTTTTGAAGGAACCGTTTCTGATGGATTCATCTGGGGTAGAGGCACAATTGATGATAAGGCTGGGGTTATTTCAACCTTATACGCAGTAGAATACCTGTTAAAACAAGGATATGAAACTGATAAAACTATTTATCTTGCTTTCGGTCATGACGAGGAGATCGGAGGAAAAGAAGGAGCTTTTCAAGTTTCTCAAATGCTGAAAGAAAAAAATATTGCTCTTGATTACGTTCTTGACGAAGGTGGAGCGATCATTAGTGGCGCAATTAATATAATTAAGAAACCCTTAGCCACTATAGGTATTGCTGAAAAAGGATATTTGAGTCTTGAAATAACCTCTGAAAGTAGTGGAGGTCATTCCGCAATGCCCACTGCCAATACCTGCATTGGTAGTTTAAGTCAGGCAATAGTCAACCTTGAGAGTAAACAATGTCCCCCAAAACTAACGGAGGTAACCAAATTATTCTTAGAAAAATTGATACCTTCGGTATCATTTCCAATTAAATTCATTTTATCCAACTTATGGTTGGTTTTGGGTGTTTTTGAGTCGATCAGTTACCTCACCCTTACTTCTTGCGAAAATAAGGACCACAACAGTGGCTACTA
>QLUP01000087.1 GCA_018725485.1 Candidatus Lithacetigena glycinireducens
TTTAGATGGGAAACCAAAGAGTTCCTCTTCTCTATGTTTAATACGCTTCACCCCCTCATAGAAGGAAGGAAAGATTTAGCTAAAACCTTTCTTCAAAGATTAAGAAAGAAAGGATTAATCTCTTTTCTTAAATACTATGTATCAATGAATGAACCATCACGAAATATTCTTAATACCTTCATCAGAAACTACAGCCGCTATGATAAAAGGTGGAAGATAATATTATCCTCACCTGATACTCTTAAAAGCTTCATCAAAGCCTATAACCTATCTGAAACATCCTCTACTTTGGCTTACTATGCCTGGGATAAGGAGAGGGAGCGAAAGAAGCTTTTAGGAATATTGAAGAAGTTGTAAGGGAAAGTTGAATGGCAAAGAATAACCCGGTTTTTTGGTAATATTAAAGCAAAGAACCAACAACTAAGAGGTTTAAATGAATAAATCTTCTATTAAACAGAACAGCAAAGCGGAAGGAAGAATGACAACCAATATACCCGTGGTGCAAACAGGTACCAGCATTCAGTTGGTTGAAGAATTACTCGCCAGAGATACCTTAGATTTCGCATCCATAGATTACATTTATATTGTTGATGAAAACAGGGTTTTTCTGGGGGCAGTCACCATCAAAGAGGTATTTAAGGTAAAAGATAAACTGGTCAGGGTTGAAGAAGTTATGAAGAAAAACCTGTCAGTGGTGCACCCGGGTACTCATCAGGAAAGGGTAGTTTACCTGGCTCTGGCTAAAGGTTTGAAAACCATACCAGTGGTGAACAAAGAGAAACAATTGCTGGGTGTGGCGGTATATGTTATTTAACAAGAAAGACATTAGCTCAGTTTGAAATTTTTAGTCACAGTTATTGGAATTGTGGCTGTATCAACCGCTTCAATCATAATCAGGCTTTCAGAAGCTCCTGCTTTAACGCTGGCAACCTACAGGTTAGGTCTAAGCGCTTTAGTTATGCTTCCCTATTTTTTATATGCTGAAGGGTACAAAAAGTGGGATAGGCGTGATGTTAAGCTTTTTCTCTTAACTTCATTTTTTCTGGCTTTTCACTTCATCTTCTGGATATCTTCTCTCCGCTACACATCTATATTGAATTCCACCATTTTGGTTACCCTGAACCCCATCTTTGTAACCTTCTTTTCTTTTATACTCTTTAAAAAAATACCTGGTAGGGGAATTATATTCGGAATCCTCTTAGCTTTGAGCGGTTCTTTTATACTTTACTACCAGCCTTCCCCTTCTCTTAACGGACAGGTTTTCCCCCAGGCTCTGCTAGGAAACAGCTTAGCATTAACCGGGGGTGTATTCGCTTCTCTATACCTGATTTGTACTTCGATTTTAAGAAAACGATACAATCTTATTTCCTTTGTTTTTCCTGTTTATGGGTTCACTTTTCTAATTTTAGCCATGTTTACTTTACTATCTTCTACTAAATTAACAGGTTTTAATTCCAGGGAATACTTAATTTTTATTCTTTTTGCTTTAATACCTCAAATTGTCGGACATACCTCCTTTAACTGGGCTTTAAAATTATTTTCACCCAATTTTATTGCTTTAGCAATTCTGGGGGAGCCTATAGGTGCTACCATGTTGGGGTTAATAATATTTAAAGAAATTCCTACTCCCTGGGCTATTTTGGGAGCAGTTATGATATTAATGGCTATATTGGTGTCCGGTAGAGAAGAGGGAGAGAAAATAAAAAACAGAATGCCCTCTCGGTAAAAAGGGCATTTGTTTTGATTACCTGATTACTGGAAAAACTGATTGTAGATTAAATCCCTCTTCCAATAAATCCGAGCCAAAATGAAGGCAGTTTACACCCTCTTTTATTAACCGCGAAAATTGATTAACTCCAGTCGTTGACCCTAACATAATAATTCCTATTAACTTACCTTCGCTGTTAAATACCGCTTTTTTATAAACCCCTTTAGCTTCTTCGTTTTTAATTATGGCTGTACACCCATCATCGGGCTGTGGATCTATTGTACCCATAGAAAATAGGTTAATCCCCGCAACTTTTAATCTATTAGAAGGTATAGTCCCTTTGTATTCTACTTCCTCGCCAAGCATTGATAGACCAGCGACCTCGCCCTGTTCCATAGCTGCTGGTATAATACCCCAGGTTTTTCCTTCAAATTCAGCAACATCACCAGCCGCAAATACATCTGCGACATCGGTCTTTAAATGCTTATCCACTACCACCCCACGATTAACTTGAAGTCCTGAAGAAGTTAAATATTTCGTCTCCGGAGTGGTCCCAATGCAGGCTATCACTACCGGGGTAATTAATTCTCTTCCATCCTCCAGAACTACCTTAGCACCACTGTCTATCTGAACCAGCTCTTTGGTTTTGGCTGTATATATTACTTCTACTCCCATTTCCCGGAATCTTTCTCCAAGAATTTCCCCGCCTTTTTTATCCAGCTGCCTGCTTAAAAGGTAGTCAGATTGCTCTAAAACAGTTATTTTTTCCACAGAAGTATCTTTCAAGGCTTTGGCAACCTCTAGGCCCAGAATACCTCCTCCGATAATCAAGGCTTCTCCTTCTTTACCTGCTTTTTCCATAAGGGAAAAACATGATTCCAGGTTCCCCAGGGTAAATACTTTAACCCACTCAACCCCTTTTACCCGTGGTAAATTTGGTTTTGAGCCTGAGGCTATGAGAAGAGTATCGTAATTAACAACTTCGCCTTTCTCCAGGATTACTTCCCTCAAAGCAAAGTTTACCTTTAAGACCCGATTTTTAGAGAGTAAACTGATACCCTTACTTCTATACCAATCAAGATTTCTTACAAATACCTCTTTTAAATTTATCCTACCAGCCATAAATTCGATTAAGTTTGGCTTGGGATAATAGGGATAACTTTCCTGGGTTATTAGGGTGATGGAAACTGAGGGATTTCTTTTTTTTATAGTACTGGCTGCAGTTATGCCAGCAGTTCCGTTTCCAATAATAACAATTTTCATAGATTCTCCTTCCTGCTATTGGAGTTAGTTTTTTCTCCTTCTCAAATTGTTAAATTTTACTTTTTACCCAGAAAAGCTATAATAGCTTTCAAAAAAGCTGGAAGATCAAAAGGATTTCTGGAAGTAACCAGGTTGCCATCAACCACTACTTCCTCATCAAAATAGGAAGCCCCAGCATTTATCACATCATCTTTAATTGCCGGGACGCAGGTTACCCTTTTTCCAGAGAGTATTTTAGCGGAGATTAACACCCAGGGACCATGACATATTGAGGCTACTAACTTTCCTTGATTGAATAGCTCATGCACAAAAAGCAAAACTTGTGGATATCTCCTGAGCAAATCGGGAGCATAACCTCCCGGTACAATAACCCCGTCATAATCAAAAGCATTAAGGTCATCTATAGAAATGTCAGACTTAAGGGGGTAACCCCATTTACCGTTGAAGACAGTAGCTTTTATCGGTCCAGCAATGATAACTTCTACCCCTTCTTCTTTCAACCTGAAATAGGGATATATTGCTTCTGAATCTTCAAAATTTTTGTCAATAACCAGCACTACTTTTTTTCCTTTTAAGCACATTGTTTAACCTCCTTGGCTAAGAATTACCTAATTCTAACATGGTAAAAATAAACCTGTTATAATTTACCTAAAGGGCGAAAGCATTTTATTATAGAGGTGTCCAGGGCAACTGAAGTTGTTATAAATTCGACAAAAGGAGGTTTATCATGTTAACAGAAGATTTAAACCTATTAACCACCCTGCTTAATACTCCGGGAGTGGTTGGTTACGAAGAACCTATCAGGTTATTCATTGAAAAAGAAGTTCAAAAATATACCGATGATGTTAGAATAGACTCGTTGGGAAATATTATTGCTGTAGTAAAAGGCAATAAAGGGGTATCCACAACTATGTTTATGGCTCACATGGATGAATTAGGTCTGGTAGTTTCAGCCATAGACAAAAAAGGTTACCTTTCTTTTCAAAAACTCGGGGGTATTGATGACCGCATTCTCGTTTCCACCAAAGTGAGAATACTATCCGATAAAGGTGAGGTTGCCGGTATTATTGGATTAAAACCCCCACACCTGATGATTGAACCTCAGGAAAAAGATAAAACCACTCCTTTCCATCAATTAAAAATTGATATCGGGGTTAAAACCCGTGAAGAGGCACTCGCTCTGGGAATTAAAATAGGGACTCCTATGGTGTTTACTAAAGATTTCTTCTTTCTTAACAGTGAAGATTTAATCTGCTGTCGTGGCATAGATGACAGATTAGGTTGCTATACCCTTATTAAACTTCTCCATGATCTGAAAGAAAATCCACCGGAAAACACGGTAGTTATAGCTTTCACTACTGAAGAAGAGATAGGGTTAAGAGGTGCTATGGTTTTAGGTCCCCAATTTAATCCGGATATTGCTATTGCCTGTGATTCTATCTCCAGCCCTGATTTTCCCGGTGTGGCTTCTATGTACGAGGGTTCTTTTGAAGTTGGAGGAGGGCCTACTTTAAGAGTGGTTGATAATAGAATGGTGGCGGGAAAAGAACTGATCAGGTTCATGGAAAAAATCGCTTCCCGGGTTGGTGTTACCCTGCAATATGGTGTCAGTGGCGGTTCTACCGATGCCAGCGCTGTGGAAACAGCCTATAAAGGTTATAAAGCTATACCCGTTTGCTTCCCGGTAAGATATACCCACTCAACGGTAGAGGTTTCCTCCTTAAAAGACATTGATGGGTTAATAAAATTATATTCAGCAATAACCCGAGAACCTATTGACCTAACTTAACACGGCTTTTTTCCTTAAAATAAATGATTTTTGAAGGAAATCAAGAAATAAAATATGTTCTGTTATGATATTATTTTGATAATTCTTTTACTAACATTTATATCAGGAGGTTTAAATGCCTTTAACCACCAGTAAAGATATTCTCATCAAGGCTTATAAAGAAGGATGGGCGGTTGGAGCT
>QLUP01000088.1 GCA_018725485.1 Candidatus Lithacetigena glycinireducens
ATGAGAAAGCTCCAGGCTAGATACCTGGAGCTTTACCGATTGCTCTTCAGGAAGAAACTCATCGATGAAACCCAGTACGATGCTTACCTCAGAGAGCTTGGGGTCGAGGACCAACTCCGTACAGTTACAATCGCTATCGATACTTTAAAATACCGCTAAAATAATCTACAAAAACCCCGTTTATACCCCTTGATAAAATCTTTTTTATATGCTTTACTAATAGTTATATGGGAAAGAATAAGATATATATTTGCGGTGAATGTGGGCTGAAATTAAAAAACTGTGCTTCTTTGAAGAAACGGGGTCTAGGTGATAAACGGTGGCTTGAGATATGTCCACAATGCGTCCTGAAAATGATAAGTGAAGCACTGCGGCCGGGTGCGGAGGATAGTTTTACCTTTGTTTTCGTCAAACATCCCCGTAGCTACAAAGAGCCAAAGGTGATAACAAGTGATAAAAATCCCGTTTATTTCCCTTGAAAAAATCTTTATTATATGTTTCACTAATAGTTACATGGGAAAAAATAAGGTGTATATTTGCAGTGTATGTGGGCAGGAATTTAGAAGCCGTGCTGCTTCGAGAAAACGGGGGCTGGATGATATCCAGTGGTTTGAGATATGTTCACAATGCATCGTGAAAATGTTAAGGAAAGCACTACTGCCGGGTGAGGAGGATAGTTCTACCTCTGTTTTCGACAAACATCCCCATAACTACAAAGAGCCAAAGTCGGAAACAAATGAGATGAAATAGAACAGAAAACCTTTTCACATCAATAGAGAAAAGCAGTAAAAAGCCACTATGAACCGGGAAAGAGGCAAACACGCTGAACGCCAAGTAGCTAGACTACTCGGCGCACGGCGGACAAAAATCTCAGGAGTTTCAGCTCCAGATATCGAGGGGAGCTGGTTTGTGGCTGAAGTAAAATCCTACAAACAAGCCCCCGAAATACCACTCAGGGAGCTAATCACATTGAGACAAATAACTGGGCCAGAAAGGCTCCGGTTATTTATTTATCGCCGACCCCATTGGCGAGAATGGGTTGTCTGCTGCCTGCTCTCAGAATTTCAGGAGTGGTACGGAAAATTACCGGTAAAAGAGGCATAAATGGCTGAAGAGCAAAAAGAAAAGGTATACCTTCCCATAATTTACGACGCATCAACAGGGAAACCAGCTCTGCCTGAGGAAATCCGATTAGCCATTCTTTTTGCCGATGAGATCGGAGTAAAGCCGGAAAGGGGGCATGTTTGCCTCTACTTCGGTAAACCCTGGATCACAATAGAAGGCTGGTATTTCCTCTTAAGGAAATATTGGCCCAAAGCATGTCTTAAAACCCGACCTCTTGATATAAACGAACGAGGCCGGGCTAATATCCCTGAAGGAGTTGATGCCTGGGTGGCTGAAGTTTACACGGAAGAAGGAGGAAAACTTCTTTCCATGGGGTACGGTTATGCCAGGCAAGAAGAACCCCTTGCTCCTAAATCAACAGTCGAAACCAGATGGCCATGGAGACTGGCTGAGAAAAGAGCTGAGGAGGATGCAATAAGGAAAGCAGTAGGACTGTGATAAAAGAGGAAGTCATTTTCTGCCACCAGTGTCAGTGGTACAAAGCAGTAAATCAGAATCAGGGCTTCTGTTCTGATTTTAAGAGATTTGTTCTAGCTAATCGACTAGCTTCGGTTTGTCCGGCTGCTGAGCCAAAGTCGGAGGGACATAAACCCAACATTTCAAATTCTTGTCCCACCTCACCTGGTCTCGGCTAACCCGCATGGGCTTCTCGAGTTTTCCTCCACACCTTGGACACTTATGTTCTAATTTCAGCTTTTTTCCTTTCATTCTCCCTCCTGTTATTTTGTACATATCCCCGAAGCCTTGAATGAGCTTCATTCGGGCAGTGATATCAAGGTACCACTTCATATAGTCTGGAGACAAGATAACTGAAGTCGGATACCGGCAACATTCCCGGATAAAGTATCGGATGACGGAGGTCCGGTCGGTAAATTGTTTCCAGGCATAAACCCAGGCCTTCTCACCAAGGACTTCAGCAAAGTAGATAGCCCAAGAATCAGTCCCATTAATCAGGTAATGGTAATTTATCCAAAAGAGGCCGGTCTTCTCATCCCTCTTTATCTCAATGTGGTAGATACCACCGAAAAGCAGGGGCAAGGCTTTCAGCATTTTCTTATGGACTTCTTTAGCAAATTCCAAAGCTTTGGGGACATCCTCAGCAAGGAACATCCCATAGGCAACAGATATCACCGAATAAACATCCATTTCCCTCATAGCCGACTTGTGGCGGTGGAAGAAGCGAAACAGATTACGGTAATAGCATCTCGGGCATAGCCTTAAATCACAGTGAAATACAGTTGCCGGACGAAGTTGGCAGTTCCGGCATTTCCGGGTGACAAACTCAGTAGAGCAACTTTCAACATCAAGAGCAATATCCTTTAACCCAAGATCTCGAGCCATCCAAACAGCAACATCCCGGAGATCATCAACGGTTAACCTTTTATCCACTTGGTCACTGCTATCCATGAGGCCGGTTTCAGATAGTAGTGACCAAGTGTTTTCAGGGATTTTGTGGCGTTGATTGGCTACGAATTTCTGGATGGTTTTGTTGTTGTAGGGCATTTGTTTTACCCTCCTTATTAGAAATGGTTGGTTGCTGGTAAGAGAACCGGTGTCAGTAAAGGATAAACTGTTTTTTATTTTCTTGTCAGTATTTTATACTTTTTTTAAATTTAAAATCATGGAGGTGGTTAATGGAGAGACGAACATTGAAAATTGACGAAATTAAAATCCCAGAAACCCGGGTTACTTCCTATTTCGATGATAGTGTGTATACGGAGTTTAAAAATAATATCAAGGCTATGGGGGTGTTGGCGCCGGTAATAGTCGTAAAGTCTGGTGATGGTTATTATCTTGTTGATGGCCTTCATCGTTTAATAGAAGCTAAAAATAACGGGGATGAACAGATTAAAGCGGTAGTTATACCAGGAGAGGAAAAGGATGTTTTCCTGACTAATCTATTCTTGAATCTTCTTCGTGGTAAAACAAAGGTAGCTGAGATGAGGAAAGTGGTTGAGCTTCTCTGTAAAGAATATGGGGTGGGACTGGATCAAATATCTGAAAGGACTGGACTTTCCCGCAATTTTGTTGAGGACTTAATGGTTATTTCTGGGATGCCTAGGGAAATTGTAGATGCTTTTGATACCGGAACTATTGAAAAGGGTAAGGTAATGGCCTTAGCTAAGTTACCTTCAGAAAGTGAACAATTATCTATTTTCTATGCTACCCAGGGAAGAAATCTGAATGTGAGAGACGTTGTGGAAGTTGTGGAGGGAAGGTTACGAGTGTTAGGAGAGAAGCCGCCTAGTCCTGCCCAAACTCCTAAGAGAGAGGCACGTTATCTTGCCTGTGATTTCTGTGAGAGCGAGTTAGAGCCTAAGTGGATGAGGTCTGCTCTCATCTGCCCTGATTGCGAGAGTGCTTTACGAACCGGTTTAAGACAAGCTGAGGAATTGATACAGAAGGGTCCTTCTGATTCTGAGGAGTGACGCCCTGGTTTGAAGCTTTGCCGACAAGCTCGCCGACAAGCATAGTCTCAATGGGGCGGCGGCGGGCCGCCTCGGGGCTCCACCTTGACCTGCCACTCACGGGCGAAGCCCGAGCCTAGCATGGTGACGGTGAAGTTCATCACCCTGTATTTTTTGCCCTCAAGATAGGGCGCGAATTGCAGGGCGTGCCGCTCGGATATGGTGGAATAGTAGGCGACGACTGGAGCGCCATTCAGCTCGGCTACTTGGAAGACGAGTGCTCTCACCTGCTTGGTCCGACCAGTTAATGGATCAGTGATTGTCCTGGTTTCTATCCAATGGTCGGTAAAATGCATTTTGGTGGGCACCCCTTCTTGTAGTATTACATAGTTTCCTAGGACCATTTTCAGTTACACCCCCAGCCATTTTCTGATTTCTCTTCTTCGTTCCATCTCTTCTCTCCCTTCCTTGGTCCATAGCCATTCTATACGCCTTACCTTCTCATCAAGCCAACCTCCTGAGACAGTTATAAGTTCGATACCGAGTAATCTTGTCTCAAACCTGATAGCCGAGGTTGGTCTTGGTGTTATTAAAAACATTCTTATTGGGTATGTCCGATATGCCTCAAGTTCTGGGGTATGGGGGACTAAGAGTTTATACACTGGCAATTTATCAATCCCATCAAGTGGTTGCCAGATCTTAAATTCAAGCAGATGTATTTCTCTGTCTTTAACAGCCAAGGCATCGACCTTTCTTCTCCAGCTTCGGTCTATATCACCTCTTGCAGGCGAGACATATCGTGGCCCAAGGGGAAAATTAAGGTAGTACGGGATATTAAAGTAATGTTCTGCCATCCACTCAGAACAAAGTCTTCTTTCAGCCTCTTCCCGGTGAGCCATTCTCCGTTTGACATTTTACCAAAACACTGTTATTCTATTCTGTACGAAGGAAGCAATGAAGGAAGCGCATTGCTTCCTATTTCTTTTTTAGGAGGTGAAAATGGCGATTAAAGTAAAACCTCTTGCTGAAGCATCTAAGTATTGGGTCGAAGGAGCAGGAGCCAGAGCCTCAAGGTATGAAAGTGAGACTCCTGCCGCAGCTCCTGAATGGGAGAAGAATGCCCTGGCAGCAGCTGCAACCTATAAATTGGCGGTATCGGCGGCTAATATTGATCGGCTTTATGCTGGTGGTATAAGAAGGGCTGGAGCAGCTAAATTTGCCCGTAAAGTGAGGGATGTAGGTGCCCCTAGATTCCGACCAGGTGTTGAAGCCGCAAAATCAGATTATGAAGCCGGTATCGCTCCTTACTTAGAAGAACTTGCCAAAATCGACTTACCGCCAAAGAGACCCCGGGGTGACCCTGCTAACAT
>QLUP01000089.1 GCA_018725485.1 Candidatus Lithacetigena glycinireducens
GGGTTAAACCAGCCGCAGGTTAACTTTACCTGACCAGCCTTATCATATCAAATATTGGTAAATAGATAGACAAGGCTACAAAGCCTACAACTACGCCTAATATAATAGTAAGCGCAGGTTCCAGCAGGGTGACAAACTTTTTCATCTCGTTATCTAATTCTTTCTCAAAGTATTCCACCATTCGTCTTAGCATTTCTTCTAAGCTGCCCCCTTCTTCACCTACAGATATCATCCTGATGAATAACTGGGGAAATATCCTGGTCTCTCTCAAGGCAACACTTACGCTTCTACCCTGAATTACTGCTTCGCGGCTGTGCAGGATAGCATTTTCAGTAATTTTATTACCCGAAGCTCGTGATAAAAAGAGCAGGGCTTCGGTTAGATGCAGTCCACTTCTAAGGAGAGTTTCCAGGGTTGAAGAAATCCTCAGGAAAATGCTTAAACGGTAAATATTACCTATTGAAGATGGCAAACGGAAAAGTAGCTTATCCCAGATAAATTTTCCCTTTTCAGTGTTAATTATTTTCTTAAATAAAATATATATTATAATGCCTGAAAGGATAAGCAACCACCAGTAACCCGAGATTATGGCCGAAAGGGAAACCAGTATACGGGTAGGCAAAGGTAGGGTAACATTGGCTGATTTGTATAAGCGGGTAAAAACCGGAACGATGGTTACCAAAAGGAAGGTTACCGCCCCGCCAACGAGCAATAGGGTAACCATCGGGTAAGACATTACCTGTTTTATTTTGGTTTTTAAGTCTTCTTCGCGGGTGAGAAAATCGGCCAGGCGGGCGATAACTTCACTTAAGTTGCCAGTAGCCTCTCCTACCCTGATTATTTCAATCACAATGCGGGGGAATCCTGGTCCAGCCCTAGTAAGAGAACTGGATAATGATGCTCCGGTAGTGGTCTCTTCCCTTATTTTTCTTACGGTAGTTATGAGGGCTGGGTCCTTAAGACTGCTTTCGGTGATTTCCAGGGCAGTGTTTATGGTAATGCCAGATTTAATGAGAAAAGCCAGTTGTCTTAATAAGAAGACGAGGTCTTTGGTTTTTACTTTTCGCGGAATGTTTAGAGACCAGCTGAATTTTCTTTTTACCTCTAATAGATAAATACCTTTTTCCCGTAATTTCGCTTCGGCTTCGGCAAGATTTACTGCTTGGAGTTCTCCTTTTAGAAGTTTTCCTTCTTTGTCTCTACCTTGATAACGAAATAACATCTATTCCTCTAAGGGAACTACCCGGAGGATTTCTTCTATGGTAGTTTGCCCCGATTTTACTTTCCCAAAACCATTTTCTAACATGGAGGTCATGCCGGAATCTAAGGCAATTTGTCTTAACACGCTAGCGGAATCTTTTCTGATGATGGCATCACGGAGGGATTTGTTAATGGTAAGGATTTCGAAAACACCGGTTCTTCCACGGTAACCGGTGAAATTACAAGCACTGCAGCCAGTACCTCTCCAGAGCATAACTGAGTCAAGGGGAACTGTTTTGTATAGTAAAGCCACCTCTTCTGGAGAAGCAGGGTATTCTTCTTTACAGAAAGGGCAGATGGTTCTGATAAGTCTTTGGGCTACCACCCCAATTACCGAAGAAGCAACCAAAAAAGGCTCTACACCTATTTCTAACAGCCTGATAATAGTAGAAGGAGCATCGTTGGCATGCAGGGTGGAAAATACCAGGTGACCAGTGAGAGCGCCTTCTACCACCGCTTTCGCGGTATCGGCATCTCTTACTTCGCCCACCATAATGATATCAGGGTCAAGTCTTAAAACACTCCGAACACCACTGGCAAAGGTAAGACCAGCCTTAAGGTTAACCTGGGTCTGGATAATTCCCGGTAATTCGTATTCCACAGGGTCTTCAATAGTAAAAAACGACTTGGTGGGGTTACTGATTTTATTAAGGGTGGAATAAAGAGTGGTAGTTTTACCTGAACCGGTGGGTCCTACGGCCAGAATCACCCCATAAGGCCTAATTATCAGTTTTTCATATTCTTTTAGGGTGTTTTCCGGCATACCGAGACGGGATAATTCAATCATAATCTGGGCTTTTCTCAGGATTCTGATGCTTATTTTTTCTCCATGCTTGCTATCGGTAGAAGCGATACGAAAATCATAGGTTTTACCGTTAACTTCATAAGAGAACCTACCATCCTGAGAGCGCCTTTTTTCGGCAATGTCCATCCCTCCCAGCACCTTGAAACGGGAAATTACCGCTTCTTCTATTCCAGAAGTTATGTTCATCACATCGGATAACATCCCGTCAACCCGGTACCTGATTCGGATGCCTTCGGGGGTGGGGTCAAAGTGGATATCGGAAGCGTTGTTGCTGATAGCGTCAGTAATCAAAGAGTCGGTAAATTTAACTACCGGGGTGTCAACGGAAACCGGGGTAACTTCCTCCTCAACATATATATCCACGCCTTTTAGAGTCTTATCAGAGGTAGTTTTTATATTAAAATACTGGTTCAAAAGCTGCTGGAACTCTATGTCGGTAACCAGAAAGGTTCTAATTTTATACCCGGTAATTTCTTTTACATTATCCAGTACCAGAGGATTAATGGGTGGCAAAACAGCTACTTCCAGGATGCCGTCAGTAATTTTTAAGGGAAATATTTTTTTGTCTTTGATAGTTTCTTCGGGTAATAACTGGATAACCTCCAGTGAGAGCGGTATCCCCAGAACTTTCCGGTAAGTAAGGCCTTCCTGGTCAGCCAAGATCTGCCCTAACACCTGGGGTGAAAGAATACCCATTTCCACCAGAATCTGGCCTAAGGGAGCTCCGGTATTTTTCTGCTCGGAAAGAGCTCTCATTAAATCATTATCGGTTATATAGCCTGTTTCAACAAGTAATTGTCCTAAGGGTTTCTTGAGCATATCAATATATTAGCATATTTTAAATATAGGTGGCTCAAAGTGATGCAATGCGCATCTTTAAATGAATCTTTTGTGTTAAAATACCTTAATGAGAGTTATTATTAATTTGAAAAAACAGTTGCTTAGAAATAACAAAGGGGTAGCGCTGGTAATAATTGTTTTGATTCTTACTATTTCTGCTACTTTAGCGTTAGCCTTAAACTTTCATTTTAACTCTATAGCGGTTGCCTCGCAAGTTGGTGCTTATCGTCAGCAAGCGCTTTATCTCGCTGAGGGAGGAATAAACAGGGTGATTCAGAGAATAAGAAGTGGTGAAAATCCCCCTAATCCAACAATAGAGGATATTACTTTTTTTGTCTCTCAACCTGGTTCCTATTCGGGAAGATTCAGTGTTAACCGAGCAGTGCAAGGAACGGACACTATTTTAACTTCCACAGGAATAGTTCCTTTTGCCACACCCTTACCAGATAGGCGTGCGGAGAGAGTAATTAGGGTAGTGGTTAATGCTAATTACAAAATCATATCCTGGGAGGAGGTTACTAAACCGAGATAAATAATGAATAAGGGAATAAGTTACATTGAAGTAATAATCTCTTTTATGTTGCTCTCCATTATAGCTGCAGGGTTCACCTCAGCTTTCTATGTACCCTTATCTGGTATTCCACCTTTAGAGATAAAACAAATAGCCTATTCTTATGCTCAAAGAGAGATGGAGACAATTATGAATACACCTTTTGAGCGTGTCAACTCTATTTTGAGAGTTACCTATCCACTGGATAATCGGTTTGAATATAGAATAGATGTTTCCTCTTTAAGTGTTGATTTAAAATCTGTATGGGTTAGATTCTATCAGGGTTCATCCCCAAAAACCCTTGCTGAACTGATGAATTATGTTACTAAAAAATATATTATTGAAGATTTTGAAGAAAACGGTTTTGCAACCCCACCTTTTACCTGGACGCCAGTTACCGGAACTTTTGGGATCTGGGAGATAGATACAACTTTAGGCAGTACTAAGACTTATAAATTTTATAATCCTAGTACTAGTAGAACCCAGGAAGGGCATAGTGTTTCTGATTGGTCAGGAGCGCGTAACTACTCTGTAGAGGCGAGGATTAATATTCGACGTCCTGATAGAACATTCATCTCCAGTCAGGCTTTTCTAGGCATTAGATGCCAGGCTAATGGTGACGGATACTATTTAAGAATCACCTCCAATGGTTTCATTACTACCATAGCTTTAATTAGAAGGAGCGGGGTAGATTCAGTAATATCGGGTCCGCTATTTTTTTTCGCTAATACTACCAATATCTGGCTTTTTGCCAGGATAAGCGTATCAGGAAATACGGTAACTTATTTTTTTGATTATGCGGGTGGCACCAGAAGAACCGCTCAGGTCATTGATAACCGTCCTTTAGCACCGGGAGGAATACGCTTAAGAGCAATAGCACCTTTAGTGAGGGGGATTCAACGCTCTATTCATTTTGATGATATAAAAGTTGAGTACTTTGATTCCCTTACTGAGGACTTTGAAGATAAAGGTATTTCAAGCCCACCCTTTACCTGGACACCATCGGTAGACACCTGGGTTACAGTTCCTTTTGATGGTAGTAATGTTTATAGATTTAACGATACGAGAACCACCTGGAGAACTTCTTACCCAGATTGGGTGGGAACCACGGATTATGCTGTGGAAGCCAGAGTTTATATGTTTCGGGCAGATAATTTAGCAACCGCCAGCGGGGCAGCCATTGGAGGCAGGTGCACTATTGCCGGTTTAGGTTATTATTTGAGGGTGGATGTTACTCCGACCACAACTACCATAACCCTGAGAAGAGGAACACATATTGGAACTGTAATATCCTCACCTAACCCAATTAGTAAGAATAATTTTAATAATTGGCTCTTTGTGAGGCTGGAGATGAGAGGGAACACTATATCTTTTTATTTTGATGACGGGACTAATGTCAGGAGCGGTTCAGTTACTGAT
>QLUP01000009.1 GCA_018725485.1 Candidatus Lithacetigena glycinireducens
TATCTTCGCCCAAACTATCCTGGTAGAAGCTGCCCTTAGCTTCCTGGGAGTGGGAGTTCCCCCCTGGATACCCACCTGGGGAAGTATTATGACCGATGGTAGGATCTACATCCGGGTTGCTCCCTGGATTATTTTCTTCCCGGGGCTGGCAGTAGTGATTTCTGTTCTCGGATTAAACCTACTCGGCGATGGCCTGAGGGATGTCCTTGACCCCAGGCTCAAAGGCCTTTAATTAATGAATTCTTTTATGATATTGATATTTAACCGGGCTCTTTCTATTAAAGGCAAAAGTAATTTCTTTAACCGCGCTTTAATTTCAGCCCTATTCTCGTAAATTTTAATAGAGTGATAGATCATGTCTGCTGGTTTGACCTTGCTTAAGGGCAAGGTCAAACCTTCTCCAAGTTCTTTAGCCAGGTTGTCCACCTTGGGATCATAGGAGATGCCCAGAAAGGGGACTTCGGTGATGGCAGCTGAAATAATAGGATGAAGACGCGAACTGAAAATCATTTCCGATCTTCCTACCAGGGCTAAGGCAACTTCAGGTTCAAAACAATCCTCAACATAATGAGCCCTGTCTTTTAGCCGGTTTTTAATAAGCTCAAGTGTAAAATGATCATGTCGGGGGTAAAAAGGGACAACTAAAATCTCTAACCCATACTCTTCTTTCAGAAAAAGGACTGTTTGAATTACAGATTCTACTATTGAGGGCCTATCTAAAGCCCTCGAAGGAGATAAAAACAGGTAGGGTTTATTATTGATAGCCAGGCTTTCCAGAACCTGGGCTCCCTTTAAGTAATCGGGCTTAAGTAGAAAGGCTAAATCAGCAGTTAATAATAGCTTCCCTTTATATCCGAGAGTTTCCAGGAGGGTGGCTGATGGTTTATCCCGCACGCTGATACTTTTAACTCCTTTTAAAACCAGAGACAAAAGTTTAAGACTGCTTTTAGAGGTTAAGGGTCCAACTCCCTGGGCAAGTAGCAAAGTAGGCACTTTATAATATTGGGCCAGGGAAATCAAAGCCAGATAATAATACAGGCTTCTCCTGCTGGTAACATCTTGCAATAAACCACCCCCACCACTTATGAATAAGTCTGCTTTTTTAACCTCAGAAGTAATTAAAGAAAAATCGTTCCTGGAAATAGCTTTTACTTGAAAAAGAGAGGCTGTCTTTTCAGCTTTGGCAGAGAGCACGGTTATCTCAATATCCGGAAGGAGAGACCTTAAAAGGTTGATGGAAACACTCAAAATAGCTTCATCACCGATGTTACCAAAACCGTAATATCCTGAAATAACTACTTTCATGGCAAACCTTTTATCAATGCGGTTTTTAATAAAGTGAATAAAGTACTAAAAATCCTTGAATACCTTTTGGGCTCTCTAACCAATCTATAAAACCACTCTAAACCCCACTTTGTGTAAATAGCTGGTGCTCTTTTAACAAAACCTCCCCAGATATCCAGAGAACCACCAACCCCCACAGCCAGGCAGGATAATAAATCCCGATTATGATAAATGAATTTTTCCTGCTGGGGAGTTCCCATGCCCACAATAAGAATATCAGGGGAAAGTTGCTTTATTATATTTACCACTTTTAATTCATCATCAAAGTAACCATGATGGTAGCCAATTATGATTGATTTTTTAACCTGAGTTAGGTTATCTACTGCTTTTTCAATCACTTCCTTACGAGCTCCCAATAAAAATATTTTCACTTTTTTATTTCGGGAAAGAATTTCTTCTACAAAAGAGATACCTGGTATATGTTCAGCTTTTACTTTTTTGCATCTTCTCAAGAGCAGGGTGATCCATTTTCCATCAGGAACAATCAAAAACGATTGGTTAAGAATTTTTAGAAACTCCTGGTCTTTAAGGGCTACCGCTAACATCTCCAAATTTAAAGTTACTATTTGTTTAAACCTGTTTTCTGAAAGTGTAATGGACACCAGGTTTAACGCTTCTTCTTTTGATAATACATCAACAGGGATATCCCAGAGATAGGTTCTCATAAACTAAATACTTTAAATCCCTCGCTTTTTAGTTCTTCCTTATTAAAAAGGTCTTTAAGATCTATTATGAAAGCTTCGGGTTTTATTAGCTTCTTTAATTTTATAGTGCCGAGGGATAGAAACTCTTCCTGAATTACGGAAACAATTACTACCAAAGCATTCTCCAGGCATTCTTCAAGACTAACTGACTCAACCCCCAATCCCGATTTTGCTATAGGGTCATAAGAAGCCACCTGAAAACCTTTCTCTATTAATATTTTTTTGGTTCTTACCGCTGGGCTATGGCGACAACTTGAGGAATAATCTTTCCAGGCTTGCCCCAAAATGGAAACTTTCACCTCGGGATACCCTGATTCTGCTATATAGTTTTGGATTAGGTTAACTATCCTCAGGGGTGTTAAATCGTTTATTTGCCTGGATAACCTGGAAAGCGGAAGCTCCTCGGGTGATTTAGCAATGTGATAAAGGTAATAATAAGCCCAGGGAATACAATGACCCCCAACCCCAGGACCAGGTAACAGTATATTAACTCTTTTATGGGTATTGGCTAACCGGATGGAATTATTCCCGGAAATACCTTTAGAAGCAAGAAAATAGGAAATTTCATTGGCTAAAGCTATATTTACATCCCTTTGCAGGTTTTCAATAATTTTGGAAGTCTCTACTTCCTTAATATTTCCCAGGTGGACTGTTGCTGAAGATATTATTCTCAGGGATGATAAGGCTTGATTAACACTTTCTTGATTAATGCCACCAATTATGAGATCCATATTCCTTAACTCCTCAAATGCTTTCCCCTCGCCCATCCTCTCCGGGCAATAAGCCAGGTAAAAATCCCTACCTGCCTGCAAACCACTTTCCCTTTCTAAAATTGGTAGGGCTACCTCTTCGGAAAAACCAGGAAAAACGGTACTTCTCAGAATCACCAGATCCCCTTTCTTCAATTTTTTACCCACATCTTTGATAGCCTGAGAAATGGGGTTAGTATTCAAAAGTCCGTTTTCAACATTAATGGGGACAACTACCATTATTACTGTACCCGGTTTAGCTATTTCAGGGATATCAGTACTGAGTACCAGGTTGCCTTTTTCGGTTACCTCCCTGATTATATCGGGAAGTTTTTGCCCCTTATCTTCTTCCTGGTAATCAATAGTGTAGGTTGCTATTTTTTTTAAATGCTCAGCGTTAGAATCGACACCGTAAACTGTGCAGCCTTCCAGGGCATAACACAACGCCAGGGGTAACCCCACAGCACCTAAGCCTACTACAACTATATTATTCATTTCCCATCACCCCCTCTTTTGTTTTTATATATAGCCATTCGGTTCTCTCCAGCATATGGTTTAGATTGAACCTTAATAAAACTTGCTTTCTACCTTCTTGACCGAGCCTCTGCCTAAAAGATTCATTTTCTAAAAGATTAATAATTGAGTCAGCTAAAACAGCAGGATTCTTCCTTTCCACCAGAAGACCGGTTTTTTCGTGAGCTACCACCTCTTCAATCCCCCCTACTCTGGAAGCGATAATCGGTATCCCCATAGCCATGGTTTCAATAACCGCTAAACCCATCCCTTCCATGAGAGAAGGAAAAACACCAATAGTAAATTGCGAAATCTCTTTATAAACATCCTTTACTCTCCCGGTAAAAACAACCTGTTCCTGGATATTTAGTTTTCGGGCAACAGATACCAGATATTCTTTCGAGGGACCATCACCGATGAACCTGACTTCAACTGGGCCATATTTTTTCATAACCGCGGGGATGGCTTCCACTAAGTAAACATGACCCTTTACCTTAACTAACCTGCCCACAGTACCAATAACCGGTATGGAAACAGTTTTTTCTGAAGTAGAGGTTAAGTCTGTTTCATCAATGGCATTATAAATGACTTCTATTTTGCTTAAGGGGACGCCTCTCTTTAAAAGGTGGTTCAAAACGGCTTTAGATACGGCTACAAAGGAGTCTACCATTTTAGAAGTAGCAGTATCCACCAAAGTCGCTGCTACCCCCCATAAAGGGTTGGAATAGTCATAAAAAGGAATGCTATGAACGGTTGTAATTACCCTGGTTTTCCTTTCACCCAGGCAACTAACCCTTCCATAAAAATTAGCTCTAACACCATGCGTATGAAGTATGTCCGGTTTTTCCTGTCTAATTATCTCTTTCAAGGGTTTTAATACCTTCCACCACAAAACCCCTTTATAAGGCATGACATGCGTTTTGATGTTCAGATCTTTAGCCTCTTTAACCAGGATACCATCACCCAGGGCGATAATAGAGGGAATAAATTTATTACTATTGAGGTGAGAAAGAAGGGTTAGCAGATGTTGTTTAGCTCCACCAACATCACCGCCCCCGATAAGGTGGGCAACTCTTATTTTTTCCATAAATACCTATTTATAATTTCTAACATCAGATTGCTTAACTCAAAAGAGATATGCTCGCGATCAAATCTACTTTTAATAGCGTCATTTACTGAAATATTCTGACCAATATTCTCATAATTTCTAATCAGGACCTTAAGCATTGCTCTACTGTCAAAAAAAGGAACCAGGTCTCCCTTACCATACTCTTTAAGAACACGGGATATGAAGCCACCCTGTAAAGCCTGGGCAATAATATATTTATCAAGGAAAATATAATCAAAAATCTTGGTGGTTGGTTCATAGGGATGTTCTCCAGCTATTAATAAACATATTTTACTTCCCTGGATGTATTTTAAGGATTCTTTATAAGGTTTAAAACCAACTATCTGGCAATACTGTTTTAAGTTGAGATCTTTAAGGAGGGTTAATATGGATTCTTCAGGAATTCCCACCCAGACAAATCGGGTATCAGTTGGAGTTAGGGAAAACCTGTCAATAAATAACCTGTAAGCCTCAAAAAAAGAGCGGGGATTTCTGAAACTACCAAACTTTCCGGTATGCACTATGTCAAAAGGGGTAAAGTTTATACCTTCTCCAATCTCGGCAAGATCCTCTCTGTCAACTCCATTAGGCAGGGTAACAAATTTTTTCTCGCTTAAATGGTGATATTTTTCCTGGTACATAAGGGTAGCTTCTTCCGTTACATTAACCACCAGGTCAGCTTCATTTATTATTAAGGGTTCCAGTTTTTTTTCCAGCCAACGAGCTAACCAGGAAAATGTGGTAACCTGCTTTTTCCTATAAGGATTTAAAGACCAGGGGTCCCTGAAATCTAAAATATAGGGAAGATGGTAAATTCTTTTTAGTAACCAGGCCAATATCCAGTGGTAAAAGGGCCCACCGGTAAAATAAACTATATCGGGCTTTTGTTTTCGTATTTCTTTTTTAAGGACAAACCAGAGTAGGGGACCCCAGTAAAATCCTTCTTCGTTCACCCCGGGAATAAAAGGAGGTAACCTTTCTGTTCTAACTATCTCTACCCCTGATAAACTATCCAGTAATTCTGGGTTTTTGTAAGAATAGTAATTTTCTTTGACGGTAACCACCTTTACCTTCCACTTAAACTTCTTGAGATACTTAGAGAATTTGGCAACCCTCTGGGCGCCAACTACGCCATCAGGGGGGAAATGATAAGCTACAATCAGGATGTCGGGCATTCTTCTTCAGCTACATACACCAGGATCGTTGCTAACAAAGCAAAAAAGACTACCAATCCCGGAGCATCCCAGAGATTTTCTACCATACTATGGAGAAAGAATGCCAGTAAGGTTATTAATGCTCCTATAGACAGCGCTTTTTTACTGAAAAACTTAGAGGTTTTAATAACAAAAAGGCCATACCTGAATAGATACAGGAAAAGGCCCACAAAAGCTACGTACCCCACGATTCCGGTTTCTGCTAACACCCTTAAATGACAACTATCAACCGATATACCCTGAAAAAATCCGTGCTTTATGGCCGGTCCACCCCCAAAAGTGCCAGGACCGGTACCAAATAAAAGATTAGCTTTAATATGATCTAAAGCCATAAGCCAGCGATATAACCTTCCACCTTTAAGGCTTTTTTCCAGGTACTCAGGGGAAAAAAGGAATAATATGCGGTAAGTCAGCGTAGGGAGGATAAAATAAGAAAGAAGCCCACCACTAACCAGCAGTATTATTAAAATTGGTCCCACCAGGATACTTAATAACCCGATAGAAGCGCCCAATGCCAGGAATGAGCCTCGGGCAAAAGTAAAAGACAAAGATAAAATATTTATAATTAATACAGTAAACCAGAATATTCTTTTTATAAACTGCTTTTTAGCAAGTAGCAGGGAAAATGAGGTTCCTATTCCAAAAAGTAAGTATGCTGCGAGAAAATTCGGACTTCCTATTATGGAAAAAGCCCGGGTCCTAATTATTAAGGCTTCGTAATCTACATCTACCCAACCTGGGGGCATATCTAATCCCAGGACATACTGAGCAATACCGATTATTCCCAAAAACATACTGCAAAAAGCTATGGAAGAAAAACTTATTTCAGAACTACCACTTGCTTTGAGAAAAACATAAGCGATAAAGAAAATTAGAGTAGGAAAAGCCAGGCCTCGTAAACCTTCTATATTGACAGAGAGAGGGTAGGGTGATAATAAAGCGCTAAGACCGATTACCAGGTAAAAAAACATTAAATAAAAGGCGAAGGGGGGTAGTTTTACTTTATTTTTAATACCAACCGCCAAACCTAATATCAGAAAAGCAATTAAAAATAACTCGTCCCAGGCACCTTTAAGAGGGGTAAAACGCCGGAAAACCAGGTCAAAGAAAGGGAAAAAAGACCAGAAAATGATTACTATATTTTTCTTTAGGATGTCCCAGAAAAACTCCAGGTTCCTGAATATCCAGCTATTTTGAATATCCAGACGAGGATAAACCAGAAACAAAGAAAATAATAATAGGGAAAGGATAATTAAAAACAAATATAGAACCAGTGGGATGACGGCGATATAAGTCAGTAACAATATCAAAAAAGCTAAGATAAATGAACTGTACAGAATAAGAAACCTGAGAGATATACTTAACCAGCCATCATATAAATTATTTAGCAGGGAATATAAAAATGAGTTTTCTATTAATATTCTTATATAATCAAAAACCCTGGAGGTAAATGAGCCAGGTAACAAATGAAGCAAAGGAAAACCCGGTTTGCTTTTCAACCAGTTTAAGATGAAGCTTTCGCGGGCTTTTTTTAGAAAAAAACTATCTTCTAAAGATACTATTTTCTTTAAGCTGTTCAAATTCATTGCCGTTTATCACCCAGTATTGGATACCTCCAATAGTAGAAGGATGGCCTGCAAGGGTATGAAAATTCACTTTTTCTAAATGAAGATTTTTCAGAGATAATGCCACTGATATAAAATATTTATAGGACAAATCAGTTTTGACATACTGGTAAAAAATCTGGGATAGCGAAAGTGCTTGTAATAGCCTTTTAGGTTTTAATAACTCTTTTACAATAGCTTTAAATAGACCCTGTTGCACTTTTATCCTATCAATATCTCCCAGGGGATAATTTCGGTAACGCATTATCCCCAGTGCTTGCTCACCATTAAGGTTATAAGTCCCAGCAGGTACAAATATGGGTGGGTCGGTTAGAGTGTCTTTGAGTTCTCGGTCTACTGTATAATACACCCCGCCCAACTCATCAACCAGCATCTTAAATCCATAAAAATCAACTTCTAAATAGTAGTCAATGTCAACCTCCAGCAACTTAGAAACTGTGTCCATCAGCAGGGTAATCCCCCCATAAGAACGGGAATGGTTGATTTTTTGAAACCCATGTCCTTCTATTTCTACCCGGGTGTCCCTGGGGATAGAAATTACACTCACTTTTTCTTCAGCAATATTCAGGGAAACTAACAGAATAACATCGGATCGGACATGTTCTACCCCAGGTCTACTACCATTATTACCGGTAGAGTCAAGTCCACATACCAGGATATTTAATACCGTAGGCATTCTCCCTTCTTCATAAATAATTCCCTGCGACTCCAGTGAAAAGGAATTAACTATATTAATCACCTCAAATAGTTTATAAACTAAAAATATTACCAGGAAAATGAGCAGGATATTAATAACTAATTGCTTATTTGTTTTCAATTTTTAACGCCCTTTTAATAAGCTGAAAGTAAGACGTAAACACTTCTGATTTTAATAGGTAGCTGGAAACAAAGTAAACTGTACAACCAATCAGGATATTCCCCATTACTTCCAGCAAGCGATATCTCAGGGAAATATTATCCTGTGAGAATATAAGATAAGGAGAAATTATAAGTAAGGCTATGGCCATAAATCCGCTACTGATAAAGCCTTTAGTCATTTCTTTAAACCCCAATCTTATTCCCAAACCCCTTAACCGCGGTCTTAGAAATAAGACTAATAAAAATAGAAATATAAAAGCTCCAATAGCTGAACCGGCAGCTAAACCCAAAACACCAAAGTATCGGGAAAGAATAAAATAGAGAACAACCTGAAACAAGATGGTTAGGGCTCCAAGAAAGGTAGGGACCCTCGGCTCTTTCAATGAATAGTAGGCTCTGATAAGCACTGAATTAATACCATGTGCCCAAACGCCCAGGCTGTAAACCTTTAATACTGAAGCAGTTAAAAAGGCAGCAGATTGAGTAAATTCTCCCCACTGGAAGAGAAGCCTTACTATGGGATAGCTCAGCATGAAGATCCCCACCGCGGAGGGTAAAAGGAAAAACGAGGTATTCAGCATTCCCCAGGATAAATCTTTCTCCAATAATTGAAAGTCAAAGTTAGCAGCACTTCGAGAAAGTGTTGGTAATAAAACTGTGGAAACTGCTAATCCAAAAAGAGCATAGGGGAGTTGGATAATCCTGGAAGCCACACTAATAACAGTTATCGCTCCCACCTCTAAAGATGAAGCTATTGCTCTTTCGATGATAGGGTTTATCTGGTAAATGGTTAATCCCAGTAGTACGGGGATACTGAGAATCACCGCTTTCTTTACTCCAGGATTTCCGAAATTTACACCTGCTAAGAAATCATGATTAATCCTTAGCAATCCCCATCCTAAGAACAACCAGATCGTCATAGAACCCATAATCAACCCTAGGGGGGCGCTGCTTATACTAACCAAGGAGGTAAGAGAAACAATTCCCAGCACAATAAAACCATTAAAGATAGAACCTGATAATGAAGGGAACTTAAAATCTCCACGGCAGTGCAAGGCAGCCATAAAACCACCCGCCCCGACTAAGAATGGTATACCCACAGAAGCAATTCGAAGAAGGAAGGTGGTTAACTCTTTAGCATTATCCGCCATAGAAGGAGCCAGAATATTGGTGATAAAGGGTGCAAAAATCATAGACAATATAGCACAGAAAGCCCCTGTTACAAATAAACCCAACGCCAGGGTATTAGAAAGAATAGCGAAATTCTTACCTTTCTCTCCAGAAAGCACCGGGACAAACGAGGAAACTATCACTCCCCCAGTTAAAAAAGAGTATAAAAGCAAGGGGAAAGTTAATGCTACCATATAGGAATCAGTTATATATGATTTCCCATAGTAATAGGTAACTACAACATCTCTAACATACCCAAAAAGTCTTCCCAGTACTATACCCAGCATCAGAAAAGTACTATTTAAAGCCAAGGAGCTTCTTAAATTCTCACCTTTTTCCGAGATTAAGCTCATTATTTAAGGATTGGGATTAACTGATAGAATGGTTACTTCTATTCTCCCCCGGTTAGTTTCCAGAGGAACCCGGCTTCCCGCTTTTATGGGGATTCTGTTGTACACAAGAACACCAGCAGGGGTAGGCACAATAATTTTAGCCTTAAATCTTATACTTTTCATAGTCGGATGTCTGCTCCAGTGGATTTTACCATCAGCGGCGAAAACCGTCATATAACTGTCTTCAACCACGATCTCCACTATTTCCATAACCTCCCTGCCGGTAGAATCAATAATTTTATCTCCTAATCCAAAACTCTTAACTACTTCGGGGTGTTGATGCAGTGATAGTGCTTCTACAATCTGAGGGGTAAAAAGTGCATTTTCCTCAGGTTTCTGGTAGAAATACTTATAACCTCCAAAAGCTAATCCCATCAATATAATCAGCACAATTACAACATCCAGGATATTAAATCTTTTCTTACTCATCAGCCTGCACCTCCCTGTTAGCAATTTGTGAAGTAATATTCGCCCCTAAATTACCCAATTTCCCCATCAGGTTTTCGTAACCCCTGTGAATATGGAAATCGTCCAGAATCCTGGTTTCTCCTTCTGCTACCAGCCCTGCCAGTATCAGCGAACTCCCCCCTCTAATATCAGAAGCTATTACTTCTGCTCCCTGCAATTTATCTACCCCCCTGATGATCGCCTGCCTACCCTCAACAGTTATATGAGCTCCCATTTTATTTAACTCTCTAAAGTGCTGGAAACGGTTTTCAAACACTATTTCCACCACTAAAGAAACTCCCTCAGCTATAGCCAGCAAGGAGGTCATCTGTGGTTGTAAATCTGTAGGAAAACCAGGGAAAGGTAAAGTTTTTATGTTAGCTGCTCGTGGTCTTGACTTACCCAAAACCCTTATAGAAGTAGTATTTTGCATTCTGACCTCAGCACCTACTTCACTGAGTTTGTGAAGGAGGGGATTAAGAAATTTTGGGTTCACATCTTTAACAGTAACATCCCCTCCGGTCATGGCGGAGGCAATTAAGAAAGTGCCTGCTTCCAGGGGGTCAGAAGGGATAGAAAACATGATGGGGTTAAATCTCCTGGTTCCTTTTATTTTGATACTATGCGTTCCTATTCCATAAATATTAACCCCGCTGGCTTTTAAGAAATTCCCCAGATCTACTACCTGGGGTTCCTGAGCTGCATTATCAATAGTAACCTCCCCGGAGATTAAAGAAGCAAAAAGCATCAAATTTTCAGTAGCTCCCACGCTCGGGTAGTCAAGATAAACCCTACCGGCTACTTTACCTTCTACTTTAGCGTGGATTAACCCAGAAGCCAGGTCAAACTTGACCCCTAAGGCTTCCAGACCCTTGATATGCAGATCAATTGGTCTTTGACCGATATTGCATCCACCTGGATAGGGTATAAGTGCTTCGCTTTCACGAGCCAACAAGGTACCCAACAAAAAGATAGAGCCTCTTATGGATGAAAAAATATTACTCTCAACAGAAGTATTTAATTTGGTAGGAACCTTAATGACTGCTTGATGTTTAGCTGGTTTCACTTTCACCTTACAGCCTAATTCTTCTAACAGCTTTATCATAACCAGGGTATCCTGAACGAGAGGAAAATTGTTTAAAACCCATTCGCCTTCTTTTAGCAAAACACCGGCTAAAATTGGTAAAGTGGTATTTTTTGCTCCAGCTGGTTTGACTACCCCGGAAAGTTTTGCCCCTCCCTGAACTCTAATCACCAGTTTGTCCTCCTTCTGATAAATAATTTTGCGGTTTCTCGGAACTAAATCCTAAAAACCATAGAATTGCCGCAACAATTCTCGATGAGGCATTTCCATCACCAAAGGGATTATTATTGGTAATCATCTTATTATCATAAGACATTTTAAAAGCTTTTTCAATACTTTTTGTAATTCCGTTTCTTTCTACCCCACTGATATGAATAAAACCGCTCTCTACGGCTTCGGGTCTTTCGGTTACCCTTCTAACTAAAACTACCTGCTTTTTCAAGTATGAGGATTCCTCTTGAATACCTCCTGAGTCGGTTACGATAAGGCGAGCATCACGCATAATTCTTACGAAATCAAGGTAACCAGGTGGGGAAATCAAGTGGACTCCTGGTAAATCTCCAAATATTTCCATTGATAACTCCTTTATTAAGGGGTTGGGGTGGACTGAAAAAACCATTTGCAGTCCTGGGTTGCTGTTTAAAAAATCTCTGACACCCAGAAAAATTTCTCTCATAGGAACTCCCCAGTTTTCCCTTCGGTGCACTTCCAGGAGCAGATAATCCCCTTCCGGGCAAATAGAAAACTTACCGTACTGGCCATCCTGATTTTCCACTAATTTCAGGGCTTCAATAAGGGCATCAATAACAGTGTTTCCGGTTACAATAATATTGTTGTCGGAAACCCCTTCACGGAGGAGGTTCTGCCTGGCAAGCATAGTCGGAGCAAGATGTAAATCGGTAACTACACTGGTCAGGGTTCTGTTAACCTCTTCTGGAAAAGGTTCTCTTTTATAATTGCTCCGCAACCCAGCTTCTACATGAGCTACAGGAACTTTAGTATAAAACGAGGCTAAAGCCCCCGAAAAAGTAGTGGTAGTATCACCGTGAACTACTACCATATCTGGCTGTTCTCTTTTGATCACCTGGGTTAACCCCCTCAAAGCCTGAATGGTAATATCTGAAAGGGACTGTTTTACTTCCATTATATCAAGGTCGTAGTCGGGTTTAATATTAAATACCTCCAGTACCTGGTCCAGGAGCTCTCGGTGTTGCGCTGTCACAGCAACTATGGGAGAAAAATCACGGGATTCTCTCATTTTAAGGACCACGGGAGCTAATTTTATCGCTTCGGGCCTGGTACCAAAAACCAATAATATTTTAACCAAACTGTTTTCCTCCAAGGTAAACAGCAATTAAGGCAAAGACGATGGAGACACAGTATAGTATCACGACGGTTTGCGTGGGGGTTAATCCCAGATCAAGAAGGCGGTGGTGAATATGCCCTTTATCTGGCTGAGAAATTGGAATACCTTTAACTTTACGTCTGATAATTGCGAATACCATATCAAAAAGGGGTATAGCCAAAACTATTGCATAAACCACTAATACTGAAATTGTGGTTCTTTTTAAAGCTCCCCAAACACTCACCGCTCCTAATAAGTACCCTAAGGTTATTGATCCGCTGTCACCCAATATTATTTTTGCCCGAGGGAAATTATATAGCAAAAATCCACCGACTGCTCCTGCAATAACCAGGCTAAGCAGGGAAACCTCAGTTAACCCTCTTCCCTGGGCAAGAACATAAAAAGCAATACTGGATATAATAACTACTCCTCCTGCCAGACCATCCAATCCATCTATAAAATTAAGAGCATTAGACATCCCGACTATCCACAGGATGGTTAAGAGATACTTAACGCCATCCAGAGTAACATATCCCCAGGGAGTATTTACACCTTTAATAAGCACTCCGGAAAGTACTAATATCAAAGCACCGATTAATTGACCCGAAAACTTGTACCGAGCCCGAAAGGTAAATCTATCATCGAGGATTCCGGTAAGCCAGAAAACGGTACCTCCCAGGAGGATTCCGATTAATTCCTTATTACCTGTACCTATTAAGAATAGAGAGATTATGGCAATAACCGGAAATAATAGCAGACCTCCAGACCTGGGTATAGGAATGATGTGATGTTTTCGAGTTGAAGGATAGTCTATTAATTTAAGTTTCTTTCCCAAATAGAAGGATAAGGGGGTGAGCAAGGCTGAACACAAAAAAGTTATAAGAAATACCCCAAGAGGGTAGCTATTTTGTACCAAAAAGCCTGTCACCTGCATCTCCTAAGCCTGGCAATATATACCCTTTTTCGTCAAGATGGTCATCAACTGAGGCAGTATAAATATCCACGCTGGGATGAGCTTTATGTAAGTTTTTAATTCCTTCTGGAGCAGCTATTATACACACAAAGCTAATTTTGCGAGCACCCCTGTCTTTAATAAGTCTGATGGCTTCAATGGCTGACCCTCCAGTTGCTAACATGGGGTCAACTACAATAAAAATTGTATCATTGGTAATAGGAGGGGTTTTTACATAGTAAGTGATCGGTTTTAGGGTTTCGTGGTCACGATAAACTCCAACGTGTCCCACTTTAGCCGTAGGTAATAATTTAAGTATGCCTTCAGCTAATACTGTCCCTGCCCTTAAAATTGGAACTATTACTATGTCTTTAAGGTTTAAATAGCAACCTTTCGTTTTTGAAAGTGGAGTATCTATTTCAACATCCTGAGTTTTTAAATCCCTGGTGAACTCATAAGTTAAAAACTGGGCTACTTCGGAAGTTAGTTCTCGAAACTCCTTAGAACCGGTATTTTTATCTCTTAAAATAGTAAGTTTATGTTGAACTACGGGATGATTATTAATAAACACTCTACTCATGTTATTTTCCCTCCTCAATATCGCTTATTTTACCCAACCTTACTCGGTGTCTTCCTCCAACAAAAGAAGAAGATAACCATACTTTAAGTATTTCCAGGGCATAATCTTCACCTATCATTCCCCCACCGAAGCAGATAATATTGGTGTTATTATGTTCTCTCGATAAACGGGCGGTAAAAATATCGTTAGCAACAAAAGACCTTACACCTTTTATCTTATTAGAAGATATAGCCATCCCGATACCCGTCCAGCAAATTAACACTCCTGCTTCTGCTTCTCCACGGGAAACTGCCAGGGCAACCTCCCTGGCATAGTCTGAATAATCTACTGAAACATCAGAATGAGTCCCAAAATCAATTACCTGATGACCCTCTGACTGAAGGGAGGATTTAACTTTTTCTTTCAGTATTAATCCTTTGTGGTCTGCTCCTAAGGCAATAATCATTATCTATGGCAGGTGAGTTATGCAAACTCCCACAGTACCAGGACCTACATGGGTTCCAACACATGGACCAAGGACACTCATGGAAATATCAGGCGACAATACCTTAAGTTTTTCTTCCAGGTATTTAGCTGTGTCAGGTGCTTCTAAATGCAATACTCCTAATTTGAACCTGCCTTTGGCTTTTTGAACTTCCTTTTCCATCTCTTCTACCAGGCGGGCTAAGGCTTTCTGGCGAGTACGCACCTTATCATAAGTTTCAACTTTCTTGAACACAGTCAGAATGGGTTTTAGCTGAAGTATTGAACCGAGCAGAGCCTGGGCTCCACCTATTCTACCGCCTTTGTGTAGGTATTCCAGGGTATCCACCATAAATAATAACTTGGTATTGTTTCTCATATAATCGAGGCAAGCCAGAATGTCAGGGATAGAAGCGTTCTCTTTAATAAGGTTAGCTGCTTCCACAACTTGAAAGCCAAGAGCCATAGCAGTGTAAAATGAGTCATATACTTCTATCTTTTTATCTTGAAAAGTATCCCTGGACATCAGGGCAGATTGAACTGTCCCGCTTAATCCTGCAGAAATATGTATTGAAAGAATTTCCTCATAACCTTTATCAAACATTGCACTATAGATATTTTCAAACTCACCGGCAGAAGGTTGCGATGTAGTAGGCAATTTTTTAGCAGTTTTTAGAAAAGAAAAGTATTCCTTCCAATTTAGAGCAGATTCATCAAATATCTGACCATCTGGATAAATAATTTTGAGAGGAATAACCTCAATATTGTGTTTTTCTACATCCTCCATACTAACATAACCGGTACTATCTGTAACCAATCCAATTTTCATCTTTCTAACCTCCATTTTATTTGGTGCGCCCGAGAGGATTCGAACCTCCAGCCTACGGCTCCGGAGGCCGTCGCTCTATCCATTAAGCTACGGGCGCCCATTTAATAATTATAACTTATCAGGACGAAGGTGAGGGAAAAGAATTACTTCCCTTATAGAATTTAATCCCAGGAGTACCATAGCCAGCCTATCAATGCCAATTCCCAATCCCCCCGTGGGTGGTAGGGCATACTCCAGGGCTAAAAGATAATCTTCATCAACCTGGTGAGCCTCAGCATCCCCTTTTTCCCTATTTTTGAGTTGAGCTGAAAATCTATCCCGCTGGATAAAGGGGTTGTTTAACTCGCTAAACCCATTGGCAATCTCCATTCCCCCGATAAACAACTCAAATCTATCGGTATATTTCGGGTTATCTACCCTCTCTTTGGCCAGTGGCGACAATTCTACAGGATACCCGGTAATAAAGGTTGGGTTAACCAATTGAGATTCAACTTTCTCTTTGAATAGCTTATCCACTACATTTTCCCAGGTTAAAGGTTTATTCAGAGCTAAGCCTTCAGTTTCTAATAGTTTTCTGGCTTTGGTCAAGTTACGGAGATCTTCCATGTCCGTTCCAACCCTTTGATGAAAAACCTCCCGGAATTCAAAGGTAGAAAAGGGATTTAAAAAGTCTATGGTTACTCCTTCCCAGACAGTTTTACCATCAGGTAGGAGCTGTCTAACAGTATATTGAATAATTTCTTCGGTCAATTTCATCATAGCCCGGTATTCCTGAAAAGCCCAATATATTTCAATCATGGTAAATTCCGGGTTGTGTACTGTGGAGATACCTTCATTACGGAAATTTTTACTTACTTCAAAAACTTTATAGAAATTACCAACTACCAATCTTTTTAGATATAGTTCAGGTGCTATCCGTAGATACAAATCCATATCCAGGGCTTCATGATGAGTAATAAATGGTTTAGCTAAGGCGCCCCCGGCTAAAGTCTGTAAAACCGGCGTTTCTACTTCAATAAAATCGTTTTTATACAGATAATTTCTAATATATTCGAGCATCTTACTACGCTTAACAAAATTCTCCTTAACCACGGGATTTACTAATAAATCCAGGTAGCGATAGCGGTATCTTTGCTCTATATCTTTTAAACCGTGCCATTTCTCAGGGAGAGGCAGTAAAGCCTTAGCCAAAAAGTGCCACTCTTCGGCTTCCAGGGTAATTTCACCCCTCTTAGTTCTGAAAAGAGGACCCCTAAAGCCAAGGATATCCCCAACATCCACCACTTCCTTAAAAAAATGATAGTTTTCAGGATTGGCTGTATTTTCTTTGAAATATACCTGGATTCTGCCTGTTTCATCAACCAAGTCCAGGAATACCGACTTGCCATGATCCCTGAAAGCCATCACCCTTCCAGCAATTTTGTGAATCAATTCTATATTTTCCTTTTCGGAAAAATCAGTTTTAATTTGCAGGATAGATTCAGTATCCGGGTAAGGATGACCATAAGGCTCTATCCCTTGTTGCAGTAAACGATTAAGTTTGTTAAGCCTTTGCTGTTTCTCTTCCATCTAAACCTTTTTTAATCTCCAGAACAACATAACTTAATCTGCCAACTGGAGCATCAAAATAAATTTCATCCCCTGGTTTTTTGTTGATTACAGCAAGGCCGAGTGGGCTATTGGCGGAAATAAAACCACGACGAGGGTCAACTTCTTCCACATTCCCTACGATTATATATTCTTCTTCTTCCTTAGAGTCGAGGCTTCTCAACAACACTTTACTACCAATAGTTACTAAATCAGAAGTTATGTCTTTTTCATCCAAAACCTTAGCTACCCTAAGTGTCTTTTCAATCTCCATAATACGGCCTTCTACAAAAGCCTGTTCGTTCTTTGCTTCTTCGTACTCGGAGTTATCAGTGATATCCCCGTACTCTTTGGCTTGAATAATTCTTTCAGCTACTTCCTTTCGTCGTACAGTTCTTAAATATTCCAGTTCCTCTTCTAAACTAGTCAATCCCTGCTGAGTAAAATAAACATCTCTATTATCAGCCATTAAAACTACCTCCTTTTGTTCTTTAAGGCATTTTCTTTTATTTTATAAATATCCCTGGAGCTCAATACTTTTTCAAAGCATCTGAATCCAGCAAGTTTAAACCCATGCTTTTGGGCTAATCCGTTAATTTCTATGACTTTATCTGTATCCAGGTCCTTTCCTAAAGAAAAAGAGTCATACCTTTTTTCCAGAGTTAATATCATGGTTTCCGACATACAAGCGTAAGCCAGCCCGGGTGGAAAGCCAAAATTAAAGTTAAAAGATGGATTTCCTGGAACCTCTATGACTCCTCCTTCAATTACCAACACATCATTTCTAACCTTAGCTACTTTTGGTGAAACATCTCTGGGCCTGGCAACATCACATACTACTGACCCGGGTTTTAACATTTCGGGGTGGATAACTTCTCCTACAGCGCTGGAAACTGTAATTATGGCATCAGCTTCTTTTACACCTTCCATAATAGAAGTGGTGGAGATTATCTCTAAATTTTTGTCCTGAAAATAGCTTTTTAAAGAGTTGGTTTTATCAGTATTTCTACCTACCAGGTAGGTTTTCTTGAATGAGGGTGCCATCAGTAGGGCTGTAGCTTTTCCTATTGACCCTGTTGCCCCTACTACCGCTAAGGTAGCCTCTTTTGCCTCCACTTCCAGTAATTTTAAGGCTTCATAAGTTCCTTCTATGGCTGAGGATACTGTATAGCTATTTCCAGTAGTTACATCAATATTCAGGTGTTTTTTTATGGTGATACCCCCATCTCCCACTACCGAGGTGAACGCACCCAGACCAACAATTTTTGCTCCAGCTTCTTGAGCTAATTTCCCGGACTCAATTATTTTGTCATAGACAAATGGTAAAGGTAGATTCATCATTTGCTGGGTCAACAGGGGACAGGCGATGAAAAAACCTTCTATTTCCTCTCCACTAAAAGCAGATTTAATTCCTTTTATATGAGAAGCGATGAATGGTTTTTTCCTCTTTATATATTCCAGGACCATAGAAGAAGGAAGGTACTTAGCCCAACTGTATTTCTCGGTTAGGTCCTGGTAATTTATCGGATGTAAAATAAAGGCAAATTTTTCCATTAATTATCCTTTTAATTCAGTTTTTCAATTCGGGGCTGGAGAGATATTTTTATTAGAAATTCTTCTACTTCTTTTTCGGTGATTTTCTCCTGAGGTTTTCCTAAAAAAGAAACCAGCAAACCTTCTAAAATGTTAGTACCAAAAGACCTGCCTTCCCAGACAGGAGTAGTAGTGATTAAGAGGGAAACTCCACGATTTCTAAGCATTTCCACATCTTCCGCGGTAACCGTATTGGTTAGAATAATTTTGTTATCCAGCCTCAGAGGAGCATACCTTCTTATCTGGTGAAAATCGCCAGAAATGACCTGCGCCCAGTGGAAAAAATGTTCATACCGGGGTTTTACTTCCTCCTGTTTTTTCCCTACAGGATATAGCATCCTGATGGGAAGACGGGTTAAAATAGGCAGTAAAATAGCGGCAGCGATGTTGACAGCCTTAAGAGTCCTTAGGGGAAAGGGTAAGTTCAGGGCAAATAAGAAATCCCCAAAAACCACTGAACACCCCATATTATAAAAAGCTTCTGCCATTCCGTATCTATCAAGAGCAGTGGTAACTAAAACCCTGGAGTTTGCAGGAATAATTCCTTCCTCAATCAAATTGATTACCACCTTCTTCTCCCAGACAGCCTTAATGAGAGAGCCATCCGTAACAAACGATTTCTTGATGGCATTTTTAAATTTTAATGATTCTTGAATGATATATTTTTTCCTACCAGCCTGAAGGTACAAATCTGTACCTCCCAGACCAATGGCATCAACTTCGCCATCGAGCTGTTTTATCAGCTGCATCATTTTAGCCAGGTCACCATCCGTTCCTACCCGAGAAATAGATACTTTTTCACCTAAAACTTCCAACTCCACGGAATGGTTTCTCTTAGAAGAACCCAGGCTGACACTAACAATCTTTTTCAAAAGCAACCTCTTAAATAAGTATTAATGATAACTTTTAATTATATCACAGCTTAAAAACCTAATGATATTCTACCCAATGGTACAGGCATTTTAGCCCCTGTTGCCTGGGGAATAGATGTGGGAATCCCTGCAATTAAATCGTTAGCCAAAACTGCAAATAAAAGAGATTCCCTTGCTTTTGCCGGTACGCCCAATTCGTCAGTGGTTATTAGTTTTAAAGGATGTATTTTTTCCTTTAATGAACTAACCAGGGTTTGGTTATAAAATCCCCCACCCGAACCAGCAATCATAGTGACCTCCGGCAGGAATCGTCTATAGGAATCAGCTATGGAGCAGGTGGTAAATTCTACCAGCGTCCGGATAAGATCGTAGGAAGATAATTGTAAATTTAGGGATTTTTTAATTATTTTTTCTAGAAATACCTTTCCAAATTCTTCTCTACCGGTAGTTTTAGGTGGTTTTTTATCAAGATAGGGATGTTCCAGCATATACTCCAGCAAAGCCCTGGATACAACTCCCTTTTTACTATATCTTCCATTTCTGTCTCCTTCAATCACACCAAAAAGCCTCTCTATGGCTAAGTCAATAAGAGTATTACCTGGACCATTATCAAAAGCCAGAACATCTTCTTTTCTTCCGCTTGTAGGGATATAGGTAAGGTTGCTAATACCGCCAATATTCTGAATTACCAGTCCAGGATAGTTTTTGAAAAGAAGTAAATCTAAATAAGGTATAAGAGGAGCGCCCATACCACCAGCACCTATATCTCTTTGCCTGAAACCCCAGACAACTGTGATTCCGGTTTTTTGGGCTAATATGTCACCTTCTCCTAATTGAAAGGTTAGTCTTTGGTTTGCCTGATGATAAACAGTCTGACCATGGAAACCAATAAGGTCGATATCCTTAAAGTTCATATTCAGTGTTTTTAGAAAAGAACTTAAAGATTTAAAAGTAAATTCTGTAATATTGTAACTTGCTAATACCACAGCCCTTATGCTCCTTTTTGCTGGATAAAGAAGCGAAAGAATCTGTCTCCTCAAGGGTTGAGGATGAGGGAAACTTCTAAAAGAAACAAATTCAAAAGAAAGATTTTCCCCAAAATTATTTGCCTTAACTAGAACAATGTCGGTGCTGTCAGCCGAAGTTCCGGAATTTACTCCGCAGATTAAACGTTTATATTTATTTCTTATATTTTCCAGAATTATATCTGGTACTCGGGATTCCATCAGGAAAGTACTTTAAAAATAATGTTATGTAGCAGGGGTCGGAAACGAATCATTAAATGCTGGTTATGGTCCCAAGGATGAACCCTGTTAGTTAGAAATATGACATATACTTCTCTTTCTAAATCTATCCAGATTGATGTCCCCGTATAACCGGTATGTCCAATAGTTCGGGGTGAAAA
>QLUP01000090.1 GCA_018725485.1 Candidatus Lithacetigena glycinireducens
CGCCGACTATCTTACGGGTCAACGGCTACGCCCAAGTTCCCACTTCGTGGAAACTTCGCCGACCCGCATCCCGTTATCCGAAATTCCGCCCCTCACAAATGTGGTAAGATAGTAATATGAAAAAAGATATAGCTTTAGCCTTATATTACAACAAACAAAATAAATATAGTTTTAATGCGTTAGTTGGAGCTATAGAGACTGAGAAATACTTTGACAATTTAAAGATATATTTCATAAACCATGAAAATGAACTATTCTCAGAATTAGAAAACATTATCAAAAAACATGAAAAGGTAATTGTTGGGGTTTCTTTTTTTACCACTCAACTATGGGATACATATAAGATAATTAAAAAATTGAGAAAGAACTATAGTCGCAAACTGTTATATATTGCAGGCGGTCCTCATCCAAGTGGAGACCCTGTTGGAACACTTAAAATGGGATTTGATATAGTGGTCAGGGGTGAAGGAGAAGAAACATTAATTGAACTATTACAAAAGATTGATAACGATGAAGATTATACAACTGTAAAAGGAATTACTTTTATTGATGATAGAGGAAAACATCACTATCATGGTCGGAGACCGCCAATTGATTTAGACAAATATTCTCCAGTAGCAGTCAAACATAACAAATTTGGACCTATAGAGATAACAAGGGGATGTTCTTTTATTTGCTATTTTTGTCAAACTCCGCACATATTTGGTGGTCGTGTAAGGCACAGAAGTATAGAAAGGATTTGTGAGTATGTTCAAATCATGAAAAGTAAGAATCTTTGTGATGTTAGATTTATAACACCTAATGCATTTTCTTACGGTTCACCAGATGGTAAAAAACTAAACATTACCAGATTAGAAGAATTACTCAAGAGTATAAAGGCAATTGTCAAACCAAACGGAAGAATTTTTATAGGGTCTTTTCCCTCAGAAGTTAGACCAGAGCATGTAACTGAGGAAACGGTAGAATTAATCTTAAAGTATGCAAATAATGATAACTTAATAATTGGAGCTCAATCAGGTAGTCAAAGAATCTTAGATTTATGCCATAGAGGGCATTCGGTTGAAGATGTCTATAATGCGGTAAAACTAACACTAAAGGCTGGTCTTAAAGCAAATGTGGATTTTATTTTTGGACTGCCTGGTGAAACCTTAGAAGACATCGAGCTTACTATAAAGGTTATGAATGATTTAGTAAAAATGGGGGCGAGAATTCATGCACATACTTTCATACCCTTACCACAAACCCCATTTTTAAAAGCACCGGCAGGTCATGTAGACGAAGATATTAGAAAAATGATCAAAGAATTAATTCCCAGAGGTATTGTGTATGGTGATTGGATAGAACAAGAAAAGATTGCAAAGAAAATTGCAAAATATTTACGAACTGGTAATTTGGAGGCTAAAATTGAAAAGAAAATTTTGGAGACCGTTCAAGAAATGGCTTAGAAAAAAAGAAAACATACTTATAGAGTTTTTAAGTATATTGTTTTGGGTTATTATAGGCACCATAGCATTACTTCTGTTTTATTATGGTTTGTTAGATTTACTTACTTTGCTTCAGATAGTATTTGGGCTCATATTGGCATTTTTACCCATTTACTTTTACCTAATTAAAAAGAGGGAACAAACGATGTTGATCAGTTTTACTTCAAAATATTTATTAGAAAAAGAAGAATCAAAGATTGATGAATTATTAGGTATTTTAATCGCTGGAAAATGGGAGAAACTAAAGATAGATCCTATAGAAGAGTTCTTTAAATGCTTAAGAGAAATGTGCTTGAAGAGTGATTTTGAAATGAGAAGAAGAATCGCTGAAGCTCTTCCTGCATTATTCAAAATAAATTTAGAAGAAAACAAGGAAATAGTAGGAATTCTAAGACGAGACTGGGATGAAAGGTGGAAATCTGATAACAGAAGACGAACAATCGAAGCTTTACCTTACATAATAGATAAAGAAAAGGAGTTTGTGAAAGATAATCTTCACATTATCGAGGGAGACGAGATTTTTGCCATAATAGCTATGGTGGAAATAATAGATGTTTGGAGAGAAAAGGTTAATAAAAAAGAAGCTGAAAAGCTTTTTGCAGAACTGAAAGATGAAATGGAAAGACAACAATATGGCTCAGATGAAATTAATGCCACAATTGAACTATGGAATCTTTTGGATTTAATTCGCTCTGAGCCTAATCAGGCAATTAAAATGATTGAAGAACTGAAGGGGAGTCCAAACATTTATCTTCAAATTTGTATTGCCAGAAATTTGAAACATTTCAGCAAGCGATTTCCACAAACAATGTTAAGCCTAATGGAGCATTTTATAGGAAAAGATAAGCATAAAAATGTGAGAAGACCTATTGCTAAAGAAGATTCGGTAGGGTGTCTTATAGAACTACTTCAAAACAAAAGACATTTTGAAAAAAGTAAAGAGGTAATATGGAAACTTATCAATGATGAAGACGATATTATTCGTCTCGCTACTTTTGATAAGGTTGAAAAGGTATTGGATATTGATAGTGAATTTGGAAATAAAATTCTGCAGCATGTTATTGAAAAAAATCGTCATCCCAAACTTGTTGAAAGAGCTAAAACTTTAATGAAAAGAAATAAGGGTTGAAGTATTTTTCTTCGGGGCGGAACTTCGGACAACAGCGAACAAACGAAATAAATATAATCTCAAATTGCCCTGCAACTTCGTTTGTTCGCAAACGTTAGATGAAATTCAAAAATCAAAAATCCGCCACACTTTTATATAACCAAGGAGTAATAATATGCCTCAAAAACCAAAACACATTATGGAGTTAATTCCAAAATTTAGGAAAATAGTTGAAGATCTTGAAAGAATAAAAAAATATGTGGTTATGGAAAGCAATATATCATATACAAGTCAAGACGCGAGAATGGTTGCATTAGATTCTCTTCAAATATCAATTTCGGCAGTAAGTATGTGGATTCAATGTTGTAATTCTTTAGCAAATTTTCACACAAAACAAGAAACATTTGAAGAGACAGGTTTCTTGAAGTCCGTTGGCAGTGGCGTAAATAAGGAACAAACAGAAATGATAATGTTTGATCATCTTAGACTTGGTTTCATGACGCTTATACATTTTAAAATTGATAATGTGTTTCATAACATTTTGAAACACCTAAATGCTTTACCGAAGAAAACTGGTTATTGGTATCTAACAGATGAAATTCTTTCTCAATGCTCTTTTTCAAAAAAAGGTGCTGAAAAAGATATTTTAACAGCCTTTGCCAACCTCAGGAATTCATTACATGGAAACGGAATACATAGAACCAGAGATTTAATGCTTAAGATTGATCAAAAAGAATTTAATTTTATAAAGGATTCACGTGTAGAATGCGCCTCATGGGAACACATTGTCATACTTCTAGAAGCTAACGTAAAAATATTGAAAAAAATAATACAATCAGATAAAGTAAAAAAAAAAGACGTTGTCCCTTCCTTTTGTTGAAGTAAGAAGGACGCTCTTGCCCATATCTTAAGCTGCAACCTCCTTTCTGTCAATAGATTTCTGCTGCAAAGCAGCAATGAGTTTTGGTATTTCCCTGTAACCTTTCACACGCTTGAACTTCCTCTCAGCCCTTAGCAGCGCTGCCGCAGCCCAACGCTGAACCATATCCCCAACGCTCCACCTTTTGACCCGTCCGGTAATAGTGCGGGTTACAGAAAAGCAGGACTCAATTGGGTTTGTGGTGGAAAGACTTTTTCTTAAAAGCCCTGTTATTGCAAGCTTGTGCACGGTAAGGGTTTCCTCAAGACCTTCTTTGAGGCTCGCAGCGGCAGAGGGGTTTAGCCTCTCCAGATACCTTACGGTCAAATCAAGGGATTCCTTTGCCTTATCATAATCAGCCATATTGTAGGCTGCCCTTATCCTCGCATCTATGGCCTCCTGATGCTCAGGCGGAAGATGATCCCTCACATTCCTCCTCTTATGCTGCTGACACCTCTGTACAAGAACATCCGAGCCGAACTTCCTTGCCACAGAAGACCTCAAGGCCTTTGAGCCGTCAAGCACAAAAAAGTAATCCTTTCCCATATCAAGTCCGCGCCTTTCTGTATCATCTAACAGATTATTGCAGACTGTGGAGTTCTCTGTGGCCCCTTGCCATAGCCCAAGGATATGCTTCTTGCCTTCTCTATCCATGCCCAGTGCCACTACGAGAAGATGTCCCTTGAACTCTATGCCGTCTATAAAAATCGCACAGAGGTCTAATCCAGACAGGTCCCTTTCCATGAACTCCCTCATCTGCTCTGCCGTTGCCTTTACAAAATGCCGACTTATGCTGGACTTCTTGATACCATAGCCCTTCATAAAAGACTCTATCGCCTCCTCATAGTTTCTGGTGGATATCCCAAGAATCATCTGCCTTGCTACCGATTGCCTCATCCTCTTCGGGTTTTGAAACGCCTTGTATGTGCTTAGGGATATTTCTTTATTGTTTTTTCCTCTCAGGCGGGGACGGTCTATCAACACTTTCTGCCTGTTGTAATATATAGGGCTAAGCTGACTGCCCCACCAGTTGGCTGTCCTCAGAGGGTTCTTAGAGTCCTTTGCCCCGGCTATCCACTTACACTCAGACTCAATCATAGCCAATACGAGCATCAGCCCTACTTCTTGTGATAACCCTTCAACTGCCTCGGGTATCCCAGCTAATACATCGGCTATCGGCAGGGGAAGTTCCAATACGACCTGCCCATCCGTGATTTCCCTAATCTTTCCATTTGCCTTTTTTGCCATCTTACGGTATCTTTTACTCATAGGAAACGACCTCCTTTAGATTTTGTTTTCAGATAAAATAGTTTAATCGAGGTCGCTTCCTACTTCAACAACTAAAGGGACATGCTC
>QLUP01000091.1 GCA_018725485.1 Candidatus Lithacetigena glycinireducens
CACAATTTAATTACATCCTCCCGAACAACCCAAAAACTACTAATAAATATGGTATAATGCACCTTATTTATGCATAAGAATAAAAATGTTGAAATACTTTCACTAACCGCTTTTTTTGTCCTGGTATCTCTTTTTTCCTGGGTTTACCTGCTTCCCCTGCATTTAAAAGAGCTGGGAGCTTCCGATAGACAAATAGGCTTTTCTTACACCTTATTTATTTTAAGCTTTACTATTTTTCAATTTATGGGGGGGTTTTTGGTAGACAGGTTTGGTAGAAAGACTATGATCGTTATTCCCGGATATTTTTACCCTCCCTTATACCTTTTAATGGCTTTATCCAGGAATTGGTTTATGGTTACCCTATGCTTTTTCTTTGTAAATATGGCTTCTTCTTTTCAAACTCCAGCCTTTTTTCCCTTTGTAGCTGAATCCAGTGAAAACAGGGAAAGGGCTTTTGCGCTTTTTAATGCTTCTGCTTCGTTTGGGGTGGGAGTTGGCACCCTGACCGGATCTTTCATTATAAAACCCATTGGAATACAAAACATGATGATTATAACTGCTTGCATATATCTTTTTGCAGCTACCCTAAGGCATTTTTTTCTAAAAGAAACCAGACATAAAATAACCTCTATGGATAATAATTCCTTCCCCGAAAAAATTTCTTTGCCCCCCTTTAACACTGCCCTGTTAAGTTTTTTAATTATTGCGTCCCTGATCTCCCTCTCTATCTCTTTAACTGTTAATGGTCCTTTTATAACTCTTTACTTAAAAGAAGCCCTTTTTAAAACCAAGGAACAGATAAACCTTCTTTATGCTTCCGGATGGATTACTGCCTCTCTCTTAAGCTTTATAGGAGGCAACCTGGCTAAAAATTACGGTGCTCACAAAATTCTCGGTTTAAGTGTTTTATTACACCCCCTTTTCTTAATTCTTTATTTCCTTCCTTTTAATTACCCCTTCCCTACTATATTTTTATTTCTTATTTCCTTTATTTTTTTCCAGCTTATCGCTATTGCTCAACCACTGGTATTGACTTCTCTAACCCGAATTGAAGAAAGAGGTAGGATTACCGGGCTATTCGGAGCGGTGACTGGTTTGTTCAGTTCTGTGGGACCAACCGTAGGCACAGAACTCAAAATTGCTTTTGGTGGATTATCTCCCTTTATCCTGGCTCAAATATGGGGTATATTAGCCCTCATAGCCTTTATAATCCACCGAATACGAAGAAAAAGACTATTTACCAGGCAAAAATAATTTTCTCTTCATAACAGGCTAAAATGTTGACACAAACTTAATCAAAGAATAAAATTAAGGAACATTATAAAACCTAAACCAGGGAGGTTTTTATATAAATGAGAGCTACCAGGCTGTTTACATACACCCTAAGGGAGGATCCAGCAGAAGCTGAGGTTGATTCCCACAAACTACTTTTAAGAGCAGGATTCATCCGTCAATTCGCCGCTGGAGTATTTGCTTATTTACCCCTGGGCTTAAGGTCTCTTAAAAAAATTGAGAATATAATCAGGGAAGAGCATAGTTTTATTGGAGCTCAGGAAACCCAGCTGAGTATCCTGCAAACCAGGGAGTTATGGGAAGAAGCAGGTCGCTGGGATGTTTACGGAGATATCCTCTTTCGTCTTAAAGACAGAAAAGATAGAGACTTATGCCTGGGACCCACCCATGAAGAACCTATCACCGATATTGTCAGGAACATGGTAAGAAGCTACCGAGAACTGCCGGTTGCTTTATACCAGATACAAACCAAATTCCGCGACGAAGCCCGACCGAGGTTCGGTTTAATACGCTGTAGAGAATTTCTTATGAAAGATATGTACAGTTTTCACGAAACCAAAGAGGATTTGGAAAAATTCTACGAACAGGTAACCCGTTGTTATGAACGAATATTTTCCAGATTAAATCTAACCTATTACAAAGTAGAGGCTGACCCGGGTGCTATTGGTGGGTCGGCTAATCACGAATTTGTAGTACCTGGGCTTTCCGGAGAGTCTCAGGTATTCCTGTGTTCAAACTGTAATTACAAAGCTACTTCAGAAAAAGCAGACGGAAAAATTTCTGAAATTCCTCTGGAAAATGTTGAAACAAGTATTAGAGAAGTTTACACCCCCCAGGCTAATTCTATTGAAAAACTTTCTACTTTCCTTATGATTAAACCATCAAACATAATTAAAACCATGGTTTTCATTGCCGATAATAAACCGATTGTAGTTTTAATCAGGGGAGATTACGAAGTCAACGAAGCAAAATTAATTAACAACCTAAATATTTCTGAATTGAGGGTTGCAACTGGAGAAGAGGTAAATCAGCATTTTTCCTCTCCAATTGGTTTTTTAGGCCCTAAGAATCTGCCTGCTAAAACTACCATACTGGCTGATGAGAGCGTATTTACTCTGAAATCCGGGGTAGTGGGGGCTAATAAGGAAGATTACCACCTGCTTGGGTTTAACCCCTACAATGATTTGAAAGGCCTAATAACTAAGGGGAATTATAGGACAACTAAAAATGGTGATTTATGTCCCTTATGTGAGGCTCCCCTAAAAGAAATTAAAGGTATGGAAGTGGGGCATGTTTTTAACCTGGGAACTAAATACTCGGATGCTATGAAAGCTACTTTTACTAACCGTGAAGGTAAAGAACAAACTTTCTTAATGGGTTGCTATGGTATTGGTGTCAGCCGCTCCCTTCAATCAGTGGCTGAAGAACACCACGATGAAAACGGTTTGAAATGGCCTGTATCCGTTGCTCCCTACGAATTAGTTATTATCCCTATAGATTACCAGAAAACAGACCAAAAAAATGCCGCCAACCAGCTTTACGAAAAACTTTTATCCCATAATTTTGAAGTAGTACTGGACGACCGAGAAACCACCGCGGGAGTTAAGTTTAAGGATGCTGACCTCATAGGCTATCCCCTAAGGATTACCATCAGCCCCCGAACGCTGGCCAAAAGGTCGGTAGAAGTTAAACTTAGAAAAGGTGGGTCTTCTGAATTAATTTCCCAGGAAGAAGTTGTAAACTACCTGCTTTCTCTCCGAACCAGGCTATTTAAGGAAATTGAGGAAACGGTCCCTCCCCTTTTAACCGTAGAATAACCTTTAACCACCAGAAAGGGGGGAGAGAATTATTACCTCCTCTCCACCCTCCAGTATGGTTTCCTTATGAATGGGTTTCCCTTCTTTAAGATAAGCCATGGCCATGGTGGGAGGCAGGTTAATCTTTTCTAAAATTTCAATTAATTTCAGGGGTTTATCAATTTCCACTTCCAAAAGGTCCTTTCCCCCAAAATATACATCCCTCAAATGGCCAAGCATTCTTAAAGTAATTTTCAATCTTTATAAAATCCCCTTTTTTTCAGATCATCAACTACAAAATCTAATTCTAATTCTTTCAATTTATCCACAGAAGGCAAGCCTTCCTTATCCCATCCTCTTAAAGTATAATAATCATCCAGTAAATAATTTAGTTTCTCTTCAGACATATACTGACCTTGAGCAGGGCCATCAGGAATCGGTTCAGCATACCATCTTTTTGGAGGCCAGTCCCAACCCCGGCCAAAACCAGGTACTTCCCTGAACCAATAAGCCCGGGTTAAATTCCATATTCTTTCGGAAATTTTTAGAAGGTTGTCCCAGGAATATTGTCTTCCGGTGATGGCTTCAAACAAGGGAGAGTAATGCTCCAGAGTCAAACCAATCTCCACCCATTGCAACCGGCAAGCACCGAGGGCATCAAATAAAGGTCTGATATGTTGTAGTTCAATGACCATTTTTGCCTTACCTTCCAGTATATCTCTACCTTTTTTCACATCATAGGTAACCGCCCAGGCCCGATTGTGGTGTGCTCCCACATCTGCTGTCATATAAGAAAGCATCATGGCTGGTGCATAGCGAGATTCATAACCGCTGATTTCCATCCCCTTAATTTCCATGGCATAGTCTCGGCTTCCACCGCCCAGCGCTTTGGAGGCTTCCTTAACCCCCATTGCCAGCAGTTCACCTATCCCCTGTTTGCGGGCAATCATCTCAGAAAGATGAGCTAATCCTTCCACATCTCCCCAGCCTACTTTTCTCCCAATATCGCTTTCTTTGATTACCCCTTTCTCCAGGGCTTCTACGGCAAAAGCCAGAACATTACCCCCAGAGATGGTGTCTAACCCCAGGTCATCAAGCACATAATTCAGGTAAGCTACTTCTTTTATGTCCTTTAACAGCAGGTTTCCACCCAGGAGAGCTATGGTTTCGTACTCGGGTCCTTCAACATAAACATCTTTTCCTCCCAGAACCACATGGGAGTACTTTCCACAGGGTGTTGGGCAACCAAAACAACCCTTATCGGTTATCACAATTCTTTCCCGCATAACCTCTCCAGTTAGACTTTCGTATCCTTCCATAAAAGAAGTGGAGAAATTCTTAGTCGGAAAAGCAGCGTTTTCATTAACCCAGCGTACCACTCCGGGAGTTCCATAATCTGTCCAGTACTGGTAGCCAGGTTTGCTTCGGGTATCGCTATACATTTTCTTCCCCAGCTCCAGAACCCTGGCTGGATCCTTAAGAGGAAAGCCCTTACTTCCTTTAATACCAATAGCTTTTACCTTTTTATATCCCATAAGGGTTCCCATACCAGCACGACCTGCCTGCCTACCAAAATCATGATTAATACAGGCGAAACGGATTAGGTTTTCTCCTGCTGGACCAATCACCATAAACTGGTATTCCTCTCCAAACTGTTTTTTTAGCAGGGCTTCGGTTTCTAAAGCCCCTTTACCCCACAGGTGAGAAGCATCCTGAAAAGTTACTTTATCATTATCAATTAGAAT
>QLUP01000092.1 GCA_018725485.1 Candidatus Lithacetigena glycinireducens
ATGACATAAACATGAGATTGCCACAGACCCTTCGGGTCTTCGCAATGACGCGGTGGGGAATTTATAGTAAAATAAATCTTGTTGGTGAATAGAAGCTATGAAAATTAAAATAAGCCATGAATTTATGCCACTAAATTTGATAACCCTGTTGTTGATTTTGGTAATAACACTTTTCCCTGAATTTACAACTCTTAGAATTATATTGGGATTACCATTCATACTGTTTTTGCCTGGCTATACCTTTATCTCTGCCCTTTTCCCGAGAAAAAAGGATTTAGATAGTATTGAAAGGATTGCCTTAAGTTTTGGTCTGAGTATAGCTATTACCCCGCTTATAGGATTAATTCTCAACTACACCCCCTGGGGGATAAGGCTGGGTCCCATTCTTTATTCTTTGTCCTTATTTATATTCATTACCTCAATTATTTCCTGGTGGAGAAGAAATCAGTATTCTGAAGAAGAAAGGTTCTCCATTGAGCTTAACCTCACTCAGCCTATTTTGGGAGGAAGCCTTTTAGATAGAGTTTTATCAATAATTCTAATTATAGCGATAATCGGTTCGGTAATAACTTTGATTTATGTAATAGCTACTCCCAAGGTGGGAGAAAGATTTACTGAGTTTTATATCTTAGGACCTGAAGGAATGGCAGAGAATTATCCACAGTTACTTAGCCTGGGTGAAGAGGGAAAGGTTATACTGGGGATTGTTAACCGAGAGCATGAACTAACCAGCTACCAGGTGGAAATAAAGATTGGTGAGGGTGAAAGTAAGGTGGTAGCTTCGGTTGTTTTAGCGCATGAGCAAAAGTTTGAAGATACCATCATATTTGTACCTGAAAAGGTAGGAGAAAACCAGAAGGTATTATTTACGCTTTACAAAAATAGAGAAACTGAGCCCGATAAAGAAAAAATTACCTTACATCTTTGGGTAGATGTTAGAGATTAAAACCATTTTTAGAATTACCTAAGGGCAATATAAGGTTTAATTTATATATCATCTTCGTCCTTTAGATAATTATTTATACCTATCAATTTTGCAACCTGGTTGTTTTTCAAAATATTTATAATGGGCTTACTGTGCCAATCAAAAGAAAATTCCTCATTTTTCAGTAGTACTTCAAGTAGTCCGGATCGTTTTACTAATTCAAAGGCCAAATCAATCATCTGATCGTTAAAAGATTCGAATATCTTTCGAGCAAGGTAGCCAATCTTTATCTCCCGGCCCAATGTTTCTTTCCATTTTTTTTCGTATTGAGATAAATATTGGGAAGAAAAGTTATTAACTTCAAAAGCTCCCTTTAGTGTTTCCATAGCTATGTCTGAACAAATCAAGCTATAAAATATCCCACCCCCTGTAGTTGGTTTCACCTGCCCTGCTGCATCACCTACAACTAAAATTCTATTACTATAGGACTGAGTGAGAGTGGTAAGCGGAATGCCTCCAAGGTGGTACTTCCCCTTAGCATTTTTTACTTTACCCATTTTAGTTAACATTGATAGAAGATTGTCAAGATATATCTTAGGATTGTTTCTGGTTAACACACCGACTTTTGCCTGGTTTGGTCGGGTAGGGACTAACCAGCCAAAAAAACCAGGAGCGATATTTCTGCCAAAAAATATTTCTACCTCCTCATGGTTTAAGGATTCTATCTCTGTCTGAGCTCCTAAAGCAATGTTTGATATACATCCTAATCCTAATTTTTCTGTTAGTTTAGAATTGTACCCATTGGCGATGATGCCTACCTTAGCTTCGAAATTTAGAAAATGACTGTTATAATCAACTCCAACCATAACTTTATGGTCATTTACCTCAATCTCCTCCACCTTGTTTCCAGAATAAAAATGAGCGCCCTTATCTCTGGCAAGATTAATAAGAAAAGTATCAAACTTAGACCTGTCAATTACAAGTGCCTGTGTATTGTTTCTTTGAAATAGAAGTTTTTTCTTAGAAGGGGAATAAAGAGTTGCCCTATTAAATTTTCTAATAACCAGGCTATCATCGAAGGGGTATAATTTAGCGCATTCATAGCCGATCAAGCCGGTACAACATTCCTTACCGTTGGCATTTTTCTTTTGCTCCAATAATAAAACTTTTAAACCTAAGGATGATAATTTAAAAGCTAAATAACTTCCTGCAATACCTCCTCCTATTATCAAAACATCGTACAATAGAACCTCCTTATTGGAGCACCTTATTAGATACTATTGAGGGAAAATAGGATATCATCTCTTCAGGTGAAACAACCTGATATTTAAGTTCTTCAAGTTTATAGGCTATAACCTGGATAGCTTCTAAATCGTGGTTCAAACTACTAATGATAAAAATAACTGCTGGTGGTTGAATAAATTTTATAACATCATGGAGGACTTTGGAGGCAGGGTGGTTTTTAACCCCTTTTTCCAGAGCCTGATATTGGAACTCAAGTAAATCACGCATTTTTCTGGTAGGTTCAGAGTCAACCTGTTTTAAAAGGTAAAGATTCCTTTTGATCTTCAGAGGATTTGCTTTGTCCAAAAACCTCTTTAATGGTGCAATTGTTTCTATATTTTTAATTAGAGACAGGGAGGTCAAAAGCGTTTCTTTAGAATCATTCAGGTTAGAAAAACAGATAACTTTTTGTTGGTCATAGGCTATCAAGGAAGAAGGAACCTTCTCTATGGAGAGGGTTAAAGCGGTGGTAATGAGCTGAAAGGCAAGTTTATCGGCTTCATCATCAGAAGTTGCAGATAAATTGACCAATAATACTGCTCGGGGTTTGTTTAAATCTAAAAATTCCCTGGTGACCAGCTGGTTGAGTTTTAGTGTATGTTTCCAGTCGATATCTTTCAATTTGTCTCCAGGTTGATAAAGTCTGCTGTCAAAAAAATCCACCCCACCTTTTGGCAAGGTTAATTTCTCCAGAAATTCTATTCCTTGTTCAGACTGTCCCACTTCAATGCCCTGTTGGGAGAGAAAGGTTCTGGCAATGGTTTCAGCATATTTTGCCCTGGGGATAACCTGAAGTGTTAAAGGCTTTAATAGCTGGTTAACTTCAACAATACCGCGATGATCTTTAGCCGAAAATAGTATCTGAGGTGTAATGGGTCCTGCCAGAGGTGGTGTTAAAGTAGTATTAATAGTAATAGAATTGTCACCTATAGATTCCGAATTTGGTTCTAGGCTAATCCACTTATCTCTGACCCTGAAAATGCTTTGGAGTTTTATGGGCTTGGTTAGGGATAATTTTATAGGAGTATTTACAGTGGTACCTGCTACAACTTTTAATTCTGTTTGCTCAAAAGAGAGAGGGTTTAAGGGGATTGAAAGATAGGTAAAAAGAAAAAGAGCTATTAAATAAGACAGGGCAAGCATAGAGGTAAAAATAACTACTGGTTGATTTATGAGGATGGAAAAAAATAATAAAATTACAGTAGGGGTGATAAAAGATTTAAAATAGGGGGTTAACCGTTTGGTTTTAGGTTTGAATCTGACCTTAGTTAGGTAATTATTGCCCTGAAAGCTATGATGTAAGGCGATAATCGCAGGTAAAGACGAGATGGTAGACAAGAGATATAAATACCCTCGAGACTGATGAATATCTTCAGAAAAGCGGACAAGTACCTGGAAGGAGATTAGAGGGATTAAAAATAATATCAAATAGTATGAGGGGGTTAATAGTTTAGAAAGGTTTGCTCTAACATTTAAGAGTAAAAATAGGTAGATCAAAACAAGTGATAGAATGGCAAAAAGAGGAGAAGCTAAAAGAAATCCCAGTATTAAAAGAACTATTAATACTACTTGGGATATAGTTAAAAACATTGTTTACTCCTCCATTCTTGGAGTAGGTACTTCCATAGATGTCTGTATTATTATAGATTCAGGGGTAATACCATCCTTTTCAAAAGTAGTGGCCGTCTTGATTCTATGGCTTAAACTTGGTAGCATAAGCTTTTTCACATCATCAGGAATGACATAGTCCCTACCTTGAAGAAAAGCATGAGCCCGGGCACCCTTTAATAAAGCGATGCTTCCCCGGGGACTGGGAGTGATGATTAAGTCAGGATGTTGGCGAAGTTTATTTATTAAACTAAGGATGTACTGACGTATACAACCTGCTACATATACCTCCTCTACTTTTTTTTGTAGCTCTATGATCTCTGTAGGTGTAATAACCGACTCAACTACATTCTGGGATATAATATCTATATCTTTTAGAATAAGATCTTCCTCTTCTTTAGTAGGTAAATCGCTCCAGAGATGAAACATGAAGCGATCCATCTGAACATCCGGTATGGGAGAGGTTCCAACTGAACCAAAAGGTACCTGACTGGCAATCACTAAGAAGGGTTGTTCTAAATAGTGTGTTTTACCCTCTATCGTTATTTGTCTTTCCGCCGTAGCCTCTATAAGGGCGGATAAAGCTCGGGGAGTTATCCGGTTTAATTCATCTACTAAAAGTACATTGGTAAATATGGGGCCGGGAATGAAATTATTGGTTCCATCAGGTCTGTAATAATAAAATCCCAGGATATCCGCAGGTAACATATCCGGTGTTCCCTGAACCCTTTTAAATTTGCCTCCAATTACCTGGGCAAATGTTTTTGAAAGGGTGGTCTTCCCACTCCCGAGATGGCCTTCAATAAGAATATGACCCTGGCTTAAGAGTGCAATTATTAGCAACTCTTTTAATTCATCTTTTCCTATTACAATTTTAGATGCCTCAGATACGATTTTTGATACTACTTCATAATCCTCTCTATAAAGATTCCTCAAATCTGCCTCCATATGGTTAATCTTTTAAGTTTTATATTCTTAGAAGAACATATCATTCTTAAAATTATATAACATAAAT
>QLUP01000093.1 GCA_018725485.1 Candidatus Lithacetigena glycinireducens
TTTGAGTTGGGACGAAAGATATATTATTTACTTTACTTTCCTTTACTTTACTTTCCTTTACTTTACTTTGTCTGAAAATGTTGACATCGTGTTTACATCGTGTTGACATCGTGTTTACATCGTGTTGACATGATGTATACATAATGTTAACATTTTGAGTCAAAATGTTATCATTTTTAGGCAATAATAGGTACTCTATGTATGCTACAACTCCCTTTCTTCTCTTAGTTGCCTCAAAAAAACGCTTTTGTATTCCTTTTGATGTGAGTATTTTATATTTTTCGTGTAGGTCTTTATCAAAAAATTGCCTTTTAAGACACTCGGCAATTATATCATCCATCAACTTTTGTTCAATTCCTACCTTTTTTGAAAATAAAAAACTTTCATCTTCTCCCCACTTGATAAAATACCCTTCCCTGTATATTTTACATAACAGTTTTATAACTGTTAATTCTCCTTCCATCCCAAACTTTGCTGATATGAACTGTATTTTTTCATCTTCAAAAAAATCTACATCAAAACTAAAATAGTTTAATCCTGTCTTTATATTCACATCTGCTTCTCCTTCTTACTCTGTTTTTCATTTCTCTAATCATTTTGTCATTTCTCCATTACTTTTCTTTCTTTGCTTCCTCTTTTTTTGCTTCCCACTCATGCCCACATCTTCTACACCAAAAACTTTTATTACGCTTGACATAAAGAATATTGGCGTCTCCACAACTTGCACATCTTGGCTTTTCTTTCATTGCTATCACCTCCTCTTATATGCTTACATACACATTATACCATAAAAAAATATATTTGTCAATACCCTTGTTAAATTACGGTTGCTTTGTTTTCTCCGCTAATTTCTGCCATCGGTTATACTTCTCATACCTTTCCAATGCCCAATATGTTGACTTACAGCGGGGACATTGGACGGGATTTTCCACAAGTGGTGTCCACTTGTATTGACACCTTAAACACTCCTTTTTTTCTTTTTCTGTTTTCATTTTTTCACCTCCTCTAATAATCTTTATACTAATATTATAGCACAAAAAGCTCGTTGCAAGTTTTTTAAGTTTTTTTAAGGATTTCTACGTTTAGGAGGTAGGCACCAGGACTGGGGCAAGGGTAGGGGATTTCTCCCATCATCAGCCCGGCACCTACCTTTTCTTTTCCCTATACGACAAAATCGTCGTCTAACTCAATGATGCCGTCCTCTGCGCTCTCACAATTCTTAAGTTTTAGGCGCTCCTTCCCGTCATTATCTTTTTGATAATGGAAGTAAGCCCTTATCCTCCTACCAATAACTTCCTCGTCATCCCACTCTATCTTGTTTTTTTGCACTTCAACCCCGCCTAATGAGAGCAATAACTCCTTACTCTCACCCGGGAAGAGTAAGATGCGAACTCTCCTACTCCCCTCTGGTTGTAGGGGTATCCAAAATGTCCATATCCTAAATGGTTTGCCGTTGGGAGTTTTCCTTTTCTCTGTCCTCTCAACTGTAGCAATGTAAGTTCCCTCTTCAATTCTACTTTCCCTTTCCCATACCTCGTCAATTTGTTTTGCCATTTATTTCCTCCTTTATTTCAATATCTTCCATACATCCCTCAACCTTATCCAATCCTTTAATTTCTCTTAATCCTGCTTGCAATACTTCCAGGGGCATATTGTCTATTGCTGTTTTACTTGATGTGCCAAATACCCTTTGCAATTCCTCAATTTGTTTTTTCTTTTGCTCATCTGTCTTACCAAATCGCAATGTCAATGTATCTTTAATTTCTTCCAACACTATATCTTTCTGCTTATGGTATTCAGAAGCGGACTTGTCTATACTATTAAACATATCCTCTGATGTTCTACCTACTTCTAATGCCCTATGTTTACCACCTATATTTAACAGAGAGATATGCGGGAGAAAATTATCAAACTTTGGGTTGTCAAAAAACCTCCCGTTTATTTTATCAAATCGGTCTTTTAATACCCAACATCTATGCTTGTAGGTTGAACCAATCTTACCCTGTTCTACTCTTACTCTTTCCATCTCCAAAGAAAGAGAGGGTTCATATCCTGTCTCCGCCTCTGCCCTCATTTTTGTTCCAACCTTTGTAAGTTCTTTTATGCCGTCTTCATTTTCAATGTGGTCAAAATCCCAACCAGCCCTACCACACATAACGATGTGCAATTTGCTGTTAATAAACTTGTCAGTAAACTGCCTCCACTCCTGCTTCAATATCATAATATCGTGTAAATTTAACCTTGTCTTTTTGTGTTTTGTGAGGTAGGCGGTTATTAGTTCTGTCCAGAAATGACTTATGCTATCAATTATCAGTATTGCCTTTTTCTTTTCTGCTTCATTGATTGCTGACAGCAAGTCAACATATGCTCTGGTCTTTGCTACCTGTAAATCTATTTTAGCATCCTCAAATTTTGAAATCAGGAAGTCAGAACCCGTCTCTGTATCAAGGAAAAATACTGGCTCTTTGCTGTTGATGTATTTGTGTAATCCAATTGCAATCTGGGTAGCGGTAAAACTTTTCCCGGATCCAGCAAATCCATATATTCCACATTTCAAAAAACACATCTCATTTTTTGCTTTTTTGAATAGCATTTTTCCCTCCTTCTTTTATTTTGTGAACTGCTGATGGTGCAAGACCAAACATATTTCCTATGTCTTTTAGGGTTAGTTTTGTTTTTTTTATTATTGCTCTAATTGTCTGGTCTCTGATGGCACGATGGTATCGTGTAGGTGGCGAAGATATTTCTTTTAGAGAAATTCCTTGCCGTGAAATTTCTTTAAAGAGAATTTCTTCTGCTTTTTGCATTTCGCTTTTTAACATCCTTAATATCACCTCCTTTTTTACACTAATATTATAGTATAAAAAAATACTTTTGTCAAGAGGTTTTTGAATTTTTTGTGAAAAAAAAGTAAAATTTGCGAAATGTAACCTTTGACGATAGGCAAGGCAATTGCGGTAATTTAGTGAATTTTTTGTGAAAGAAAAATGAAAAGCATCTATTGACAAGCAGTCGGGTTTTGGGTAGATTATTATTATGCTTGAAAAATGAGTATTTTATTGGAACAAGCAAAAGATGAAGAGAGTAAGGAAGAGAAGTAAATCCCGTAAATCCTGAGCGGTATTTGCCAGGTGGGGAATGAGGAGGAGTAAGATGGAACTAAAGGACCTGGAAGTAAAAAGTGGTAAACTGATTGTAGAGGGAGCAAGCGTCAGTGTGAATTATGATGAGCCCCTTCTTGGTCAGATAAAGGAGCACCTAAAACAGAGAGGTATTACCTCTTTCTCTCTGTTTATTGATGGAGAAGAGGTAGATGACGCTGGCAGTATTCCAGAATATCTGGAGGACCAGGTTATAGAGGTGAAGAGGAACGCTAAAAATGCTCGGCGTTCCTAATTAGGAGAGGAGCCGGGAGACCGGCTCCTTTTTTTAACAAAAAAAAGGGAGGAAAAAGAGATGGTAAGAATAGAGAAGATTAAAGAAGATGCTAATAGTACAGAGGATAAGCAAGTTGCTCTGATTATAGAGCAACTTGAAGAGTGGTGGAACAAAAAAATACTTGAAATTGAGAGGGTAAAGGAAAAACTACCTCCATTTGATGTAGATATCTTTCTTATCCTTAGAGGAGAGGGATATGTCCTTGAAAGAGTATCCTTTGAGGTAAAGAAGTTTGTAAGCGGAGGAGTATTGAAAGTTATTTCTCCGCCTATCCGCGTAGAGGGAGATCTGCTGATAAGTCCATTTACTAATCTTGTAATAAGCAATATAGTTCATCCAAATATAGGAACTATAGATCCTAATAGTCATGTGAAATATGGGAGCGTATGTCTGGGGGATTTGGTTCCTCCTACTTTCCCGATCCTTACTTCTGGTGATTATGCGATGTGGAGGAATAGGATAGTAAATGCACTTGCAGTTCCGAATTATGACAGTGCCTATAACTCAATGGCTTTTGCCGATGAGATCTCAAAATCATCGGTTAAGCCATTTTTAGAAAAGGGAGGGGAAGAATGACGCCGAGAACTTACGAAAGAGTAGCAGTAGTAGGGTGCGGAGGAACGGGTTCGCTTGTTGCTCTGCTTCTTGCTTTGTCAGGAATAAGGGAACTACATCTCTGGGACGATGATGTAGTTCTGCATCACAATTTAAGTAGAGGATTATTTACGCTTTCCCAAGTTGGGATGAAGAAGACAGATGCGACTGAACAACTAATAAGGCAATTCAGACCAAGTTGTGAAATACTTAAATTTCCTCGCTTGGAGAAGAGGTTCTATCCTTTACTTAATGTGGCAAATATAGTTTTTGACTGTACCGATAGTTACATTACGCAGAGGGATTTACGCAATTACATCGCTTACAGGAGTGGGTATCAGAGGGTAGGATATGACGGAACCCTCTTGAATGTCTCCAAGTGTAAGATTTTGAGTTTTCTTTCCTCAGATGTTGTTGAGAGGATAGGATACTCTGAAGACAATAAGTGGATAGTTCCTCCACTTATTGCCTCTGCCCTCGGAGTGTTTAGTGTTCTCCATACGCCGATAAGGTATATGGATAGGATAGAGAATATAAGAGTAAAAGATACTATTCATTGTGAGGAGTGCTCATATCTCTCTAAGTTGGAGGATGAGGGTGAAATTGGATGGTGTGGCAGTTGTGATAGGAGGGATTGTGATAATTGTAATATTTGTAATGGTTGTGAGAGGTATGATGATGGATACAGAAAAGGATATGATGAAGGGCATGAGGATGGCAAGAATGAGGGATATGAAGAGGGAAAGGAAGCAGGGTATGGAGAGGGATTTGAGGACGGA
>QLUP01000094.1 GCA_018725485.1 Candidatus Lithacetigena glycinireducens
GTCTTTGAGCACTTCGCCGAGTGTTTTACGGCTTTTGCGCATTAAGATACCTCCTTAATAATTTCTCTAAAAACCTGTTAAATATAAAATCTTTTTTAGAGCTCGGTTTTACCAGTATGGTATAAACTCCTTCAATTTTTCCAATTAAAACATCTGTGAATACCTGGTCTCCAATTAAAACTCCCTGCGTAGGGGTTAACCCTCGTTTCTGAAGTTCCTGGCGTAGATTTCTTATAATAGGTTTATAGGCTTTGCCTTTCCCTCTGAGACCCAACATACGCCCAATTTTTGCCACCCTCGCCAGGTTAGCATTACTAAAAATATACACTTCTAACCCTAAAGATTTCACTTTTTCTACCCATTTATAAGTTTCTTCAGGTATCTCGTCTTCAAGGTAAGGAACTAAGGTGTTATCTAAATCTATCGCCACGAATTTAATGCCTCTACTTATCAGGTCTAAGACATTAATATCATCTAATCTATCTACTATTAAATCAGGTTTGAAATAATAAAACAATCCTTTTGTCATGGGTTTAAATATTTCCTTTTTGCCTGGTTATGTTCTTCAAAGGTTCTGCTAAATTCGTGAGTGCCATCCCCTTTATGCACAAAGTATAAGTAACTGGTATTAGAAGGGTATAGGGCAGCTTTGATGGAACTTAACCCGGGATTGGCAATAGGAGTTGGAGGTAACCCAGCATGTAAATAGGTATTATAAGGAGAGTTGATAGCTAAATCTTCATAAGTAAGCCTTTCTTTGGGTTCTTTAAGGACATAGTTTACCGTAGCACAGGACTGTAAAAACATACCTATTTTTAATCTATTGTAAAAAACCGAGGCAATAATAGGTCTCTCCCATTCTACCCGGGCTTCTTTCTCTACTATAGAAGCTAATATCAAAGCATTGTAAAATCCTAATTCTTTAACCACAGGTGAATCATTAACCAGGCTTGCGACTTTCTCTTTAAAATTAGATAAAATAATGCTAATAATCTCATTTATCCCAACACGGGGAATGATATAAGTATCTGGAAATAAAAAACCTTCTAGGGTTGAAGGTGTTTCCAGGAGAAAAGGCAGGGTAAAACTGTGAATATTTAATTCTGTAAATTCCTGTTCATTGATAAGATTTATTTTTTCCAGGGTACGGGAAACATCTTTGACCGAGTGACCTTCTATTATCGTAAAACGGTATTTTTTAACAGCGTCTTTAGAAGTAATTATATCCACCACTTCTTTATTGCTCATTCCTTTATATAAAATAAATTCTCCTGCTTGAACAATCCTGTCCTTTTTACTTTGAACTAAATAGTTTATAAATTTTTTGGAGTTACTTATTATTTTCATATCAACCAGATTTTGCGCAATCATGGGTACGGTATCCTCACGGGATATGAAAAATACTATCTCCTCAGTAGAGCGGTTAGTTGAAAAATAAATTGAATATATCTCCTTTCCTTTAAATAAGAAAAAAGTAAAAAATACTAAAACAAATACTATTAATAGCCAGTATTTAATTTGTTTAATTGAAAGTATCTTCTTCAAGTTCCTTTTCTTCCTCAACCAATTCTTCCAGTTTATCCCAATAAGATTTAAGCCTGTTGTATTCCTTCTCATCATCTATATCAATAAGCATTTCTCCTTGAACTTTTAAAAAAATAGGTTTAGCTAAATCGTTATCTAAGCTAAAAAACACCGCATACTCACAATTATTAAAAACTAACAGTTCAGTAAGATAATACTTTCTTTGTTTACCACCATCATTAAACGATATAACCAGCTCTTCTACTTCTGTCACTAAACCTTCTCTCTTTCCAGGTATCGCTGAAGAATTAAGGAGGCAGATATTTTATCAATACTCTTTTTTCCTTTTTTATAACTGATGCCCATCTCTTGTAAACTACCGTAAGCTTCTATCGTGGAAAACCTCTCATCGCAAAAATCAATTTTAATTTTTCCCCGTAGATTATCTGCATAAAACACATTTTTATTTGATTGCTCAGTGCTATTGCCATCCTGATTATAAGGAACTCCTAATAAAACCAATCCAATACTTAAAGAAGTTACTATTTTCAATATTTCTTTAAGAGCATCCCCCTGGTTAGTTACTTTTAAAACACCATAGGGCGAAGCTATAATTCCCAGAGGGTCGGTAATTGCTATACCTATTCGCTTATCTCCTATATCAAGGCACATTATTCTCATACGGAAACCAGCTATTTATAAAAGATATTTATAATTGAAACAATATCATTTAAAACCAGATAGGCTTTGTTAATATCTTTTACCCCTCCCTGCCCCGCTTCAATATTTCCTCCACCCTTGCCTTCTGTTCTAAGGGCAATTTCTTCAGCAATTTTACCAGCATGTAAACCTTTTTTTATAGCGCTTTCTGATAAGGAAACAAAAAGATACCCATTTTCCTTTCCTGCTAATACGATTATATACTCCTTAAGATTATTTCTCAGTTCATCAGCTAACATTCTTATTGATTTCTGGTCAAGATGGTCTATCACCGAACTGATAACCTGCAAATTATCATACGATTGTGTATTGGCTAAAAGGTGTTCTTTGTAAATGGTAACCAGGTGGTTAACCAACATTTCTTTTTGTTGTTGTAGTTGCTTATAATCATTTAAGAGAATATTTATTCCTTGCACCAGGTCCCCGGAATGCTTTATCAAACTCAAAGAAGCCTCTTTTTCCAGTCTTAAACTGTTCAGGTAATCAAGGGCTTTTTTTCCGGAAACTGCTTCAATTCTTCTTAATCCTGTTCCCACTCCCTCTTCTTTGAGAATCACGAATAAACCTGCTTCACCTGTTCTTTTCAGGTGAGTACCCCCACAAAGCTCAATACTTACATTGTTTATTTTTACTACCCTTACCTCATCTCCGTATTTTTCCCCAAATAAAGCAGTGGCGCCCATATCCAGGGCTTCTTTATAAGTACGGCTAAAATAACTAACCTCGTAATCATTTCTAATATACTCATTAACCAAACTTTCTATATTGATAATCTCCTTAGAAGTAAGCTGTTTATGATAGGTATAATCAAATCTGAAATAATCTGGAGAAACAGAAGATCCCGCCTGTCTAACCTGTGACCCAAGTAGTTTCCTTAAAGCTGCCTGAAGAAGATGGGTACAGGTGTGATGAATTTCCATATTTCTTCTTCTTAAAGCATCTACTTCTAAAATGACCCTTTCGCCTTTCTTGATGAACCCCTTTTCTAATTGAATTATATGGACTATTCTACCTGTATTTGTACTATACACATCAACTATTTTACCTGCACCTTCAGGCCCTTTTATCAACCCAAAATCAGGTAATTGCCCTCCACCAAAACCATAAAAAGGAGTGACATCAAATAAGCAAGAAAAATTATTTTCGTCTATCTTTCCACACACAAGCACTGTGGCTTCTGCTTCTAAAGAAGAATAGCCAACGAATTCAGTTACAGGGATGTCCTCATACAGAGCAATACCAGTTTTTTCTGCTTCTTCTTTCCCTTGAAATTTGGAAAATGTTCTTTGCTTACTCATCTCATCTTTAAATGATTCAGTGTCTAAAGTAAAATTTTCTTCCAGTAAAAGTTCAGTCTGAAGTTCGATGGGAAAACCATAGGTATCGTATAAGAAGAAGGCATCTTTACCGGAAAAAATAGTTATTTTTTCGCTTTTTAACCTATTCAGGTGTTCATTAAAGTAATCTAACCCCCTGCCTAATGTCTTAAGAAACCTCTCCTCTTCGGTTCTAACTCCCTCAGAGACCCAACCTGGTTTTTCTTTCAGAAATGGATAAGGCTCTCCCATTAAACTCACTACTTCAGGAATAACTTTGTATAGAAATGGTTTTGTGGTACCCAAACGGTAACCCTTCAGAAACGACCTCCTGATAAGTCTTCTAAGCACATACCCCCTCCATTCATTAGATGGTGTTAAACCTTCTGAGAGGAGAAAAGTTATGGATCTAAGATGGTCAGCAATAATTCTTAAAGAAGCAATATTACCTTCTTCATATCGAGCATTTAGCACCTGAGATAAGGTATTTATTATGGGTAGAAAAATATCCGTTTCATAAACAGAATCTTTTTTTTGCATTATAGCTGACATTCTTTCTAAACCCATCCCGGTGTCTATGTTCTTTTTGGGTAAAGGTGTTAGTATACCCGAATCATGGGCATTGTACTGTATGAAAACTAAATTCCAAAATTCTATAAATCTATCTCCTGAAAAATCGTTTAAAGAAAATGGCCCTTCACCCCGGTCATAATATATTTCTGAACAGGGTCCGCATGGTCCAGTTTCACCCATCCTCCAGAAGTTATCTTCTTCACCCATGGATATTATTCTATTAGCAGAGAGACCAGCAACTTTTTGCCAGAGCAAGGAACTTTCTTCATCTCGTTCATAAACCGTTACCAACAATTTTTCCCGGGGAAGTTTTAAGTAGTCCAGGGCAAATTCCCAGGCAAAATTTATTGCTTCCTCCTTGAAGTAATCTCCAAATGAAAAGTTCCCTAACATTTCCAAAAGAGTAACATGTCTTGAGGAATAGCCTATCTGATCGATGTCATTTACCCTCAAGCAAGGTTGAATTGTAGTGACTCTCTTAGCAGGTGGGGATAATTGATCCAGAAAATAGGGTTTGAATTGTACCATGCCAGCTATAGTAAATAAAAGCGAAGGGTCAGAAGGTACCAGAGAACTACCTGGCAACTTCATATGCCCCTGGTTAAAAAAGTAGTTTATAAAAGATTCTCTTATTGTTGATGAAAGCATATTTATTTAGTAGTAAATAATAG
>QLUP01000095.1 GCA_018725485.1 Candidatus Lithacetigena glycinireducens
ATAGTGTATAATTAAGACAATTAAATAAATAGCGCCCCGAGCGCGTTAAGAAAGCCCCGAGCTTCGTGGGCTTTTTTTTATTTAATTGCGACAAAGGTCGTGAAATAAAAAACAAAAAACAATGGAAAATTTCCAAGATAAAGGAACTGGCCTTGAAAACGAACCAGAGCAAGAAGATGAGCTTCTTAAAGAAGCCCCAAGCGATGAAGTCAAACTCTCAGTTATTGAGAAGTATGGACTGAACGAGGAAATCGACGAAGAACTTATCAATAAGTTAGTCGAAGGGGAACTCGAATCGCGAAAGAAGCTTTCTACCGCCATTAAGCAAAAGCGAAGTTGGCGGGAAAAAGCCGAATCTCATATTGAGAAAAACACAGAGGGAAAATCCCAGCCTCCAATTCAATCTCAAGTCTTTGACGAAAAAGTTTTAGACCAGAAGTTGAACGAAAAATTGGAGGAGCGAGAGTTGCAATCGCTTGATGTAAGCGATGAACTTAAGCAGGAAGTAAAAACTTATGCTAAAGCCAGTGGTCTCAATATAAAACAAGTTCTTAAATCCGATTATTTCAAGTTTTTGAAACAAGAAGAAGAGAAGAAACAAAAAGTCGATGAGGCAGCTATTGGCGGAAAGCATAGGGCTCCGAGTCGGCAAGAATATAGTGCTGAAAATCCCCCCGAAGCTGACATGAGTGTGAAGGAAGGAAGGGAAGAGTGGGATAGATATGTTCAGTGGCTAAAAAGCCAAAAGTAAAAGGGGAGCTTCAATAAATCTTTTGCCATTCGGGGTTAAAAACTTAACGAAATGAATAGATTGACAGCGTTTAACCCGAGTTTCTGGGCAAAGACAATGCAGGGCGTTTTCCATCGGGAAAATGTCGCTATTGCTCTTGCTAATACCGAACTTCGGGATGTTTTGGTAAGCGGAACAAGGGTGTTTAAACCTTATCGTTCTCCGTTGGTTGACCAAGCATACACTCGGAATACAGACATCACAGCTTTCAACGACCTCACTGCGACTGAGGAGTTTTTGGACGTTGATACTTGCCGGATTGTTCCATTTTATTTGGATGACTTAGACGCTATTGAAAATAAATGGGACACCGCCACACTTTTTGCGGAAGACGCTCAAAGAGTTCTTAATAATAGACTTGACCAAAGAGTGTTGAGTTATTATTCAGACTCAAGGTCTTTTATCTCCGCAGGGGATTTGGGTGGTTCTGGGACTGGTCCAGCGACCATAAACACGGCGAATATCGCCAATGTTTTTGCGGTTGCGAGCAGGATGCTTCAGAGGGGCGATGTTCCTTCAAATGAGCAGGTTGCGGTTATTGGTCCGAGAATGCTTGAAATCCTTCGTGTAAGCCTTGCTGGTCGTGAGACTGGTTTCGGCGACACGGTAGGAGACAATGGCGTTGTTGCCAATAGGTTTGGATTTAAAATTGTTCTTTCAAACAATATTCCATTTACGGCTACTTTGACCGAAAGTGGTCAGCCGTCTGGTGGGGAATTTATTGATATTGATGGAGTGAGATTTACTTTCAGAGCTATTGGGGCAGCGACAATTGCTGGCGATGTCAGCATCGGCGCAACCGCCGCTGCGACTTACGCTAATTTGGTTCATGCAATCAATAACACCGGAACTGCTGGGGCGAGCACCTATATTGCGGTTTCCATTCCGAACAGAAGAAGGCTTATTAAAGGAAATATTGTGGCTTCTTATGCCGCTAATGTTTTGACTTTGGCGGGTCACGGCGATGTAGCGGTTGTGGAAATGGCTACTAATTTAGTTGTGACGAGCAATATGCAATTTCCTCTCTTTATGAAGAAAGGCGCTATTGATTTAGTTGTTCAGAAAGCTCCGAATGTAGAATTTAGGACTGCTGAAAGGCGTTTGGGACGGTATGTTTACGCGTGGACTAAATACGGCGGAAGAGTGTTTGACCAACAAAGAGATGCGATGGTTCATCTTAGGCTGAATAGTGCCGCGTGGGTATAATAGATAATCACGGTTATACCCTAAATTAGATAACGAAACCTCTTAAATGACGCAAATGGTAAGTGTTTCGTAAATCTAATTCAAAGGTCGGAAAATCCTTTTACAAAAAGGTAAAGGTGTATATTTAATACACTTCTTAAAAAAATAAGACAAATAATAAAAATATGGCTAAGACGTTTAATCGTAGTATAAAATTGGTCGGCGAACCGCAAAGAGTTGGAGCTATCGCTCTGACTGTTCTTGAATACGATGTCGATAATAATATAACGAAAGCGACAGGGATAACCGTGCCTACTGGTGGTAGTGCTGGTTACGCAGGAGGATGTATTTTTGTAAGGGCAGGTGGAGGGCTGGCTACAACTTTGTTTATTAACGAAGGTTCAGAGAGGTCGGCTAATTTCACCGCAGTTGTGGGCAATGCTATTATTGGGGCTGCCCCTGGAGAGAGAATTGTTAGAGGCTTAACCCCTATTACTGGGGCTGGAGCTATTGCTACTGGTCTTACAACAATTACGGGTTATTCAGTTTGTTGTGGAAGTTCTGGAACGGCTTTGCCAACCTCAACCGTTTCGGTCAGTTCTGTTGTTGGTGGAACTTTGAATGTGGTAGTAACAGACCACGCTGCTGCTGCTAACTCTGTGGCAACCGTAGCAAGAACCGTGAGCTGGGTTGCGGTCGGAACATAAAGTTTCTTTTACTGGTTTTCTTTGAAAAAGCAAAATCAGTCCCCTTTGGGGGAAAGGTCTAATAATAAAAACTAAAATTATGGAATTTCTTTATCGAAATATAAATACTGCTTCTTCTACGGATATAGTGAGAACAAGCCAGGGAATCCTACACTCCGTCGTAGTGAATACCACCGCGGCGGGAACGATTACGATTTCTGACGCAAACGGAATTATTGCAATACTTCGAGCAAGTGTTGCCGAAGGCACATATCTTTATGATGTGGCTTTTGTGGGATTTTTAAGGGTCGTTACTACCGCAGCAAGCAATTTAACTGTTGCGTATAAAGCATAAAAGGTCGGTAAATAAAATACTATTATGTCAATAACTCCTGCAAATATAAGATTTTTTTTGAGTGGAGGCGGAGCTAATACCAACCCGAACCTGTCTTTGGGCGGAGCAATTTCTTCAACCGAAATGGTTGATAATGTTTTACACAATTTATTCGCCAGAGTTGAAGCGGCGGAAGCGGCTACTGGCAGCGTAAGATATAGGGCGATATACGTTAGAAACACTCACGCCACTTTAACTTACGAGGCTGTTTTGGCTTTTATCTCATTGCAAACAACTTCGCCTAATACGAGTATAAGAATTTCACTCGCGGGTGAAGGAGTAAATGGAACGATGCAGACCATACCTAACGAAAACACTGCTCCCGTAGGAAGAGTGTTTGTAGCCGCCGATGGAGTGGCTGCTGGGTTACCTATGGGGAATTTAGCGCCTGGGGCTTTTTTTGGGATTTGGGTGGAAAGAACCGTAAATGCTGGGGCTCTGGCATTTAGCTCGGACACGGCCTCCGTTTCTGTAAGAGGCGAGACTGTGTGAGACTAAAAGTGTATTATATGGAAAAAAGCAGTAAAAAATTTCTTAATCCTAAACATTCCGAAAGGATGAAGGGACGAATCCCTTGGAATAAGGGGATAAAGGGATATAAAATGAAAATAAAAAATCCACGATATACTCAAATACAGAAAGATAAAATATCAGAAACCCTTAAAAGAAAATACGCAAGCGGTGAATTAGTAGCAATAACTCCAAAACCACAAAAAGGAAAAGATCATCCTAATTGGAAAGGCGGATTACCTCATTGTATAGAATGCGGAAAGCAATTATCAATTTATAACGGAAAAAGGTGTAAAAAATGTCATAACAAAACACCACATTGTGGCGAAAATAGTCCCAGTTGGAAAGGTGGAATAAATAGTGTTATTGCAAGAAGGGCAAGATTACGAAATGCCATTGGTAGTCATACTATCGCTGAGTGGGAATTATTAAAAAAACAATATGGATATACTTGTCCCGCTTGTAAAAAATCCGAGCCAGAAATCAAATTGACCGAAGACCATATAATACCATTGAGTAGGGGAGGTTCAAATTTTATAGAAAATATCCAACCGCTTTGCCAAAAATGTAATAGTCGTAAATCTATTAAAATAATCACTTATGTTGGGCAATGATTTAATTTCTAATCACACAATAGCAGATACGACTTCTTTGCCGACATTTTTGACTATCACCAGAACACTGAAATGGGGAATAAATAGCTTCGTTACAAGGGTGGCGACTTTGATTTGGAATATAAATAATCACCTGATTGCAACACGGACTTTAATTTGGAATGTAAATAATCACCTTACAAGAACATTTTCGTTTCTTTGGAATATCAGTAATCATCTTACAAGGACGGCAACGTTGATATGGAACATCAGCGTTTTTATCACAATAACCCGAACATTGAAATGGCAGATTAACAACTTTATAATTGCGACACGGATTTTAATATGGAATGTTTGGGCTCATTTTATCAGAACTATTACTTTGAAATGGCATATCATTGACGCGTGGGTGAGACAAGCAAAACACACATCAGTGTGGACACCAGAAACAAAACACACCTCAACGTGGATATTTCAAAAAAAACATATAGATTAAAATGCCAAAAAAGGGATATAAACAAAATAATAAAATTTTTAAATATAAAATATGTCTATCCTTTTAAGAAAACGCAATTTTGCTAAATCATTACTTACCACTTTATTAGCAATTGGTGGTAATTCATTTACGATAACTACT
>QLUP01000096.1 GCA_018725485.1 Candidatus Lithacetigena glycinireducens
TTATATCATTAGTTGATTTGCAGAAAACTCATATACGATTGGGGACAGTCCCCTAAAATCCTGATGGGGACTGTCCCCTTTGAAACGGAATGGGGATTAAGGGGAGAATGTTAATAAAGTAGCCTGTCCCCTTTTCTGCCCTTTTTTATAAATACAGGGTCTCCCCGTAAACAGGTATCAAAACCCGGGATAAAGGAGCAATATCTATAAACTTCTCGGGTTTTTCCGTATGTATGGGAATAAGAATTTGCGGTTCAATCCTCTGAATTACCTCTTTAATAGTGTCGGGATAAGCATGTCCGGTAACATGTAGAGGCAGATTAAAGTCTTTATTATCCGGGTCGCCCACAAATTCAAAATTAAAAAGCTTTAACCAGTTACGCAAACGTTTAAGATCAAATTTCTGCTCCTCGGTGTAGGCCTCGGAGGAAGAATAAATAAAGGTACCGTGGCTTAAATTAAAATCCACTACCTCGTTAATATCAAAAAAGCTGAATAACACTACATACTTATCAGGATTTTTTCTCAATTCAAAGGGAGTTACCAGCTTATTTTTATATTCAATAATAATCTCTTTCTCCCATTTCCTGGGGTCACTGCTACGCCTTTCCATAAGAATTTCCACTTCCGGATGAGAGGGATCGGGAAAAGCGGGGTTAACCTTATGGATTTCCCGTAATAGATAAGCATCAGGCAGTCTTAATAAAACTTTTCTCCCCGCGCTTTGAGCGGCTTCTACGGTTAAAACCAGCCTCTCCACATTTCGGGGTCCAAAATCTACTAAGATTAAACCTAAAGGATGCGATTTCATCAGTGTATATAAAGAGGTTCTGACATCTTCTTCGCTATACTGTTTTGATATATCTTCCCTCTGGAGAGTAGTTCCTTCAATAAGTAGCGCTAATACTTTTTCACCGGATAATTTAAGTTTTTCCACCAGCGAAACAAAATTAAAGGTGTCCTCTTTTCTAATTCCGTGAGCCCGGAAATCGCCGGTATAAACAACTAAACCTTTGGAAGTCCTGATAATATAAGCGGTAGCACCGGGTATGGAGTGGTCAACCGGGTGGGCTAAAACTCTCTCATTTTGGAAAAAGGGGTTTTCCTTATTGTATAAATGGAAACTTCTGGGAATTCGTGGTTCAGATTCTTTTTTAGACATTTTCCCTTCTTCGGACCTTACGCGAAACTCTATATAATCACTCTCCAGTCCTGATTGCCCTACGGTGGACATTACCTTAAGAATGGTCCTGGTCATCTCACTGCAAGCAACTGTAATCCCGGGGTCCAGAAGTGGTATATGCCCACTATGGTCAACATGAGCATGGGAAAGAAGCAGTAAATCATAATCTGGTTCCTGATGTAAAGAAAGACTGTTATCGCCTCTAATCATCTGGTGAATCCGAAGAAGGTCATGGCGGTAAATTCCTTCTATGGGGGGTATTATACCGGTTTTCAAGTAATCCTCTAAGCCGGCAGCGGTTCGGGGTTTAAGAAATTCTTCAAAGTAATTCTCGCGAATTTTAAAGGGGATACCAAAATCCAGCATTATCCGGGCATCCTCATCCTGTAGGAAAAATTGGTTACCCCCAATCATTCCAGTACCCCCGAAACAGGTTATATTGGGATATTGGTTATTCATGATAACTTCTCTTCCACCGCTTTTACTTTTCTTTCCATAGACACTTCCTTACCATCTCTTCGGTCATCTATTTTTAGGGAAGTGGACACTCGTAAAGCTCCGCTTTGAAATACTTTTTCGTGCATTTCCTGGATAGTATCCATCACTTCTCCCCAGGGTCCTTCAATGATGGTTCCCATAGAAGTAAGCTGGTATTTTAAACCACTTTCCTGTAAGACCTTCACCGCTTCAGCAACCAACCAGCTGATGGAGGTTCCTGCTCCCAGGGGGATAATGCTAACTTCAGCAATAATTTTATTCACTTTATCTCACCTCCTATTCAAATTGTGCCAGGTGTTTTTATATACTTGAATCCATTATAGCACCAGAAAAGGAGTTAAAGCAGTTAGTCAGAAACGGTTGTAAGGTTGAAATATCTTATAATAGGGTAATATTCGCTTTGTTGGGTTATTTATAACCCCTGGAGGCATTATGAAAAAAAGCAGTAAAACGATTTATTTACCAATAAAAGGAATGTCCTGCGCTTCTTGTGCCCGTAAGGTGGAGAAGTCGCTTAAACAGATAGAAGGTGTTGAGGATGCCGTGGTAAACCTTAGCTCGGAAAAAGCAGTTCTTTCTTATGATGGTAACCTGATTAGCCCGGGACTGTTTATTCAAACCATTGAAAAAATTGGCTATGGAGTTTTCCTGCAAACTCTTACCCTGCCTTTGAATGGTAGTGATACCCAGGAGAAAATAACTTCCCTCAAAGAAGTGTTAGGAAAACTACCCGGGGTGGTGAGCACGGAAATTAGCGCTAATTCTACCATTACTCTTTCTTACCTGGAAAGCCTCTGGGAGGAAGAGGAAGCGAGGAAAACCTTTAAAAAACTCGGACTAACCTATACGCCTATTTCGGAAAAAGCTGAAGACATTATTGCCCGAGAAAAAGCCCAGGAAGAAAAAAAACTTTTCCAAAGGTTTTTGTTTGCACTTTTTTTAACCATCCCTCTCTTTATCATCTCTCTTCCTCATATGGGTCTGGATATCTTTGCTATCCTAAGAATCAATCACTCCTTAATGTCTTTTATACCTTATATTTCCTTAATCCTGGCAACACCCGTGCAGTTTATCGCTGGCTATCCTTTTTACCTCAGGGGCTTTAAGGGTTTTGCGAATCGCGCTCCTAACATGGACTCCCTGATAATAATGGGGACCTCAGCGGCTTTCCTTTATTCTCTCTGGGTAACTTTTTTACCTTTTCTGGAACCTCTTCTGGATTTTCATATTCCACACTATATGAAAGTGTATTACTACGAAGTATCAGCAGTTATCATTACCCTGGCACTTTTGGGTAAATACCTGGAATCGGTTGCTCGGGGTAGAACTTCCCAGGCAATTAAATACCTTTTAGGCTTGAGTCCCAAAACAGCCATAGTAATACGAGATGAAGAAGAGATAAAAGTACCGGTGGACGAAGTTATCCTGGACGATATCGTGCTGGTTCGGCCCGGTGAAAGGGTACCGGTTGATGGAGTGATAGTAGAAGGTTACTCAACCATTGATGAATCAATGGTCACCGGTGAAAGTCTGCCGATAGATAAAAAAGCTGGAGACCAGGTTATTGGAAGTACCATAAATAAAACAGGTAGTTTCAGGTTTCGCGCCACTCGAGTAGGTAGCGATACTTTCCTATCGCAAATTATCCGGATGGTGGAAGAGGCCCAAAGTTCTCGAGCACCCATTCAAGATTTAGCTGACAAAATCACGGTTTATTTTGTTCCAGCAGTTATAGTTATTGCCCTGATAGTCTTCTTAATCTGGTTGTTTGCAGGTCCCTCGCCATCTTTTCTTTATGCCCTTTCTACAACTATCTCCGTTCTCATAATCGCCTGCCCCTGCGCCCTGGGACTGGCCACCCCCACCGGTATTATGGTAGGAGTAGGAGAGGCGGCTAAAAGAGGAATATTAATCAGAAAAGGTGAAGCCCTGGAAAAAATGGAGAAAATCAATACCGTGGTGTTAGATAAAACCGGCACGCTTACCGAGGGTGCTCCCACAGTTACCGATGTTGTCTTAATGTTAGGATTTAACCGCCAGGAATTCTTACAACTTACCAGTAGTATAGAAAAATTGTCTGAACACCCTTTAGCTCGCTCCATCGTAGAATATTCCCGGGACGAAGGAGTTACCGAATTTATAGAAGTGGAAGAGTTTGAAGCCATTCCTGGAAAAGGTATCAAGGCAGTTATAAAAGGTCAATCGGTTTTGATTGGCAATGAAACTTTTTTAAGGGAAGAAAATATCGCCTTTAATAATCGGGAGGCTATGGAAAGGCTTTACCAGGAAGGGAAAACAGTAGTGATGGTGAGCATCGATAGTAAGGTGGCCGGGTTAATAGCCCAGGCTGATACCCTGAAAGAGGGTGCCATAGAATTAATAACCTCCCTTAAAAAAATGGGATATGAAACCATGATGTTAACCGGGGATAACCAGCAAACAGCTGATGCCATTGGCAGAAAGGTTGGGATTGACAGAGTATTTGCCCAGGTTCTACCACAGGATAAATCCCTAATAGTAAGCCGACTTCAAGAAGAAGGGAAAAAGGTAGCCATGGTGGGTGATGGTATTAACGATGCTCCCGCCTTAGTTCAGGCTGATATTGGAATTGCTATGGGTACCGGAACTGATATTGCTATTGAGTCAGGGGATATTACCCTCATTAAAGGAGACCCCTTGAGGATTTTAACTGCTATTCAGCTCAGTCGGGAGACTATGAAAATAATCAAGCAGAATTTATTCTGGGCGTTTTTCTATAACCTGACCCTTATACCGGTAGCAGCAGGTGTGCTTTACCCGATTTTTAAACTATTGTTAAACCCTATCTTTGCTGCTATAGCAATGTCACTAAGTTCGGTTTCGGTTATTGGAAACTCCTTAAGGCTTCAATATATAAAACTACAGTCAGATAAAAAAAGTAAGAAAATTTATAACTGGTTTTCGGATAAGTTAGGTTATTTATAGGACATATATAACTGGTTTATTGCCTGTTGATATAGAAG
>QLUP01000097.1 GCA_018725485.1 Candidatus Lithacetigena glycinireducens
TTCCTTACCGCAAAGGGAAAGCTTACCTGTTGGCCCGGGCTTAAGGAGGAAGGGGTTCTCTGGTAGTCGTTGTAGGCAGCCCGGTAGGTGTAGTTGGCTGGATTGGGCTCAGGGGGGCTGGCGGCAGTAAGGTCTTGAGCAAGAGCAAAGGAACAGAAACTAAAGAAGACATAAAATATAATTGCCAGAGCCAAAAACAATTTGTTGACAGTTAAACTTTTTGCCTTGCAGAATAAAGCTCTCATTCGATTCCATGCCTTAAGGCACAACTCATATTTACACAAACTTCTCATAAAAGTCACGGGGCACAGGGGACAACCTATAGGAGATCAACGCCATCACTACACAACTTCCAAATATCGGCTTTATCGTGAAAAACTTCTGGATGTTGTGTATCATAATTATTATGAACTCCAGGCTTCATGTCAAACCACCTACAAAACTGAGGAATTTCCTATTCCTCTTTTTTGACAGCTACACTCTAGTGTGAAACAGTAGAATATGAGTTCTGAGGCTGTTCCAATTTACTGAGACTCAACACACCCACAGTAAATTGGGACCGTACGCATGAAATAAAGTAATTTCTGATTTGATTAGAAGATGGAGAAAGAAGACCGGCAAACAGAACTAAAAACCCTCATAAGGGAGCTTTACACAAGAGAAGGTTTCAATACCCTCAGCCCTGAAACTTTTAGGGACTACGACTCATGGATTGATCAGAAAATTGATTCTGAAAAAAGGCAGGACCGTTATCTTGCCGTAATTAAGAGATATTTTGGAAATCTAAGAACCAAAAGGATCTTAGAGGTTGGTTGTGGTACGGGGGGAACTATTGTAGCCATGAGAAAGGAGGGCAGCATTGTTTGCGGCGTAGATTCTTTTATCGATACATTGAAAATAGCAAGATTAAGAGGGAAGATAAATAACCAAAACAACTTTTTAATAAATGCAAGTGGTGAGGATCTCCCTTTTCGCTGCGCTGTTTTCGACGGAGTCCTTAGCCTGCAGGTTTTAGAACATGTACAAGATATTGAAAAAGTAGTTTCAGAAATGTACAGAGTTGTGCGTAAGGGTGGATTTATCTATGTAGAAACTCCCAATTTTAACAGTTTTTACGAATCCCATTTCAAAAGGAAATGGCTGCCAAGAATGCCTAGAACGTTGGCGTACTGGTATTTCAAACTGAGCGGCTTCAAAAACGCTCATTTCATCTATGCTCTAAATTACACTACACCTTTGAAAATAAGGAAAACTTTAAGCAGATTCGGTCTTAAAATAACTAACCCCTCTTTGGAGTCAAAGTTAGAGAAAATCTACGGAAGTCAAAGGAGCAAGGGTTGGAGATCTTTAATCTATAAAATGCTCTCGCTACTTCCCCTTAGAATTAGTGAGAAAATTGTATTTTTCGTTGAGTATTACACCCCTTTTGGTAGCTCCTGCTTCTTTGCTATCAAGAAATGACTTTGGTGCAAACTCAAGCAGTGCCAGAGTAGAAAGATTTAATCTTCCTGGAATTTTTTGGGAAAGGAGTTGGAGAAGCCGAATAGAATGACGGGAGGTAGCATGATAGACACAGAGCTGCTAGAAATCTTAGCCTGCCCTATATGCAAAGGTAGTGTGGAGCTCCGGGGCGATAAGATTATCTGCCACCAGTGTAAGAAATATTATCCCATCGAGGATGGTATCCCTATAATGCTAGTGGACAGAGCCAGGCCCCTGGAACAACATGAGCAAGCCTGATTTGGTTGTTCCGTCCCGAGATAGTCGGAGCATTGAAATCCCTTTGGATGTTAAGTATTATTACTTTATGAACTCGGAGCCTCACGTCAAACTACCTTCTACAAAGGCAAGACATTCCCTCTTCCTCTTTTCTAATAACAATCAAAGACTTGCACTTTTTCTCTTAATACTTTCCGCATTTCTAGCAAGACTCTTTGGAATAGGTCATGGATTACCTTATTTCCTGCTTCCTGATGAACCATCGCCTCATTTAGTCAATACTGTCAAAGTACTTCAGGCATCCAGTCTGGTGGATTTAGCAACAGTGAATATTGGAATTTACCCTCGCTTCTTCTGGTATTTCGTATCTCCTTTTTTCAAAGCCGCAAGCCTGATTGGATTACCGCCCGGATTTCCTCCAGGTTTCCCAGACACATCTGAGTGGTTTCAAATAATGGGTTTTTTAAAACAGAATGCAACAAATATCCTTGGTTTGGGGAGATTTATTAACGCTGTAATAGGCACTGCAACCATACCAGTAGTCTATTCCCTGGGCAAAAAGGTTTACGGCACTCTAACAGGAATTATAGCAGCATTCTTCCTATCCTTTGCTCTCCTTCATGTCCAATACTCTCATTTCTTCTACCCCGATATCTTGGTAACCTTTTTCACTTCCTTAGCCATCTTATTTATGCTAGAAATCGCCAAAAGCGGGCGGGCCAGCTTCTACATAGCATCTGCGATTTTTGCTGGATTAGCAATAGCAACCAAGCCTCACGCACTCTGGCTCCTGGTTCCATTTTTGATCGCTGCAATATATGGATTCCGAGTACAAAAGAAAATCTCTGGTACAGCGGCCCGATTCTCCGGACTTTTCTCAAAACTCTTTTTGGGACTGGCCCTTATGGCCGGCCTGGGTCTTTTGGGAAATCCTCTACCTTTAGTAGATTTCCAGCGCTTCCTGGTAGAAAGTAGGCAGGAGATGGCTGTTTTTAGTAGGGGAGTTCTGGGCAGAACAGCCCCCTTTGGGTTCTACATTTTCCCGCGAAACTACATAAGTACTGGCGATATCCTTAGCTTGGAATCCTTAACTGAAAGTGTGGGAGTTATTCTTGTCTTTCTGTCCCTGGCTGGCATACTCTATGCGCTTTTCCGACGTCAACCTCAAGACCTTATCCTGGTCTCTTTTTGCATTCTGTTTTACCTTTTCTTTGAACGTCAGCCCTATAAGGCTGTAAGGCAATTGCTCCCCATTGTCCCCATTATGCTCCTTCTGGCTGCCCGAGTACTTGCGGATCTGGGCCTCAAAATCAAACTGAGAGAGCTTTACATACTTGGAATAGCTCTACTAGTGACTGTTCCCTCTATCTATAGAGTAATCCAATACGACACTCAACTTTCCCAGAAAGATACCCGCATTATGGCTAAAGAGTGGATAGAAGAAAATATACCCAAAGGTAAGAAACTGGCTTTGTATGCCGCTTATTGGAGCAATCCTCAGGTCGAGGGTCTCCACGCTGGGGGATATGAGAGAGTCTTTATCCCCTTCTACATTTACAACCTGGAAGGAAACCTGGACGAGAGCCGGGCGGAGCCAGTGGAATACTACCAAAAGGAGGGTGTGGATTACATCATAACCAACAGCTATATGATTGCTCAGCAAACCTCGAAATCAAGCCGGGTGTATTTCCCAAATCTCTCTCAATCCTATATTGAATTTTACAGATCCCTCGATGAAAACTATCCTCTGGTTAAGACCTTCAAGCCCAAGCCCTGGGGTAACCCGGGCCCAGAGATAAGGATATACAAGTTGAAAGACGACTGATTCCTTCGGCAGGTGTATGGGTTCAAATCAAAATTACCGTATCACCATCTTTGAAAATCTTCACCTTAGACATTTTGTTTTACTTTCTCTAGATGCCTATTATGAGTATAGTATAATAGCGCGTCATTATAGGAGTGTATATGAGCTATGTGTTTCTTCTATATCCTCCGTGCCGAGATGCAGATTCTCCTTCTAAATAAACCCCCAATCAAAGGAATTCTCATAAGCAATCTTTCCAGGAAGCGATAACCTGGAATATGAGTTACTTCATAATAAAACTTGTTAATCTGAAAATTCTCTTTCCTCAAGCTATCCAAAAGGAATTTGGCCCCCTTAATATCAACGTGAGAAGTATCCCTTTTAAGTATCAGGTTCCTTTTCTTCAGTCTTTCGAATATGTGGGTGGGACAGGGGGTATATATCAGGAGCTGTCCTTCCTCTTTTAAGACTCGGTGGCACTCCTTTAACATTTTCAAAAAATCCTCCCTGGTGAGGTGTTCTACCAGATCAGCACAAATGATCTTGTGGAAAGAGGAATCAGGGAGAGGGATACGGGTGGCATCGCCCAGGATAAAGTCAGCCTGGCCTCTCCCGTGCTTTTTATAGAGGTCTTGGGCAATCCGGATGGCAGAAGGAGAATAATCCAGACCTACCACTTGAGCACCATGTTTGGAACATTCAATGGCTACGGTGCCCACTCCCGTTCCCAGATCCAGAATCTTTTCCCCTGGTTTGGGTTCTGCCAGTTGAATAATGTTCTTAATCCTCCACCGCCAGTATGTGGAAGGTCTTCCAGAGAACTGGCGAAGATGGTCCTCAAAATATCTCTCGTTGTAATATTCGCCCTTTATTGTCATCTTAATGGCCAGGCTGTCATCCGCTATGCTCTGGAATCTACCTGTAATATCTCTCCGTCTCAGTAGCTACAATAGTCACCACAACGTGATTAAACTCATGCGAAAGAACAACTGCAAGAAAATACACGTCTGAGAAGTCATAGGTATCCTAATTATTATGAACCTCAAGCCTCATGTCAAACTACCACAAAACTGAGGAATCTGGCATTCCTCTTTTTGGGTGGTTCACCACCTGGCGGAGCAGTTACAATGCCCCCTACACAACCTGAATTCAAAACCAG
>QLUP01000098.1 GCA_018725485.1 Candidatus Lithacetigena glycinireducens
AATAAAGGAGGAAATTGGAAATGTCAAATAGAGGGAGAAATGTTATCGATTGGGTGAGGGAATATGCCATCCCGGCTGGTTACCTTAAGTACCTCTGTAACACCCCGACTCGCATAGTAGTAACATTTAGTCCAGACGAGAAGTATTTGTTGTGCTACTATGGGAATACCGCGACTAGACCGATTGATGGTTGGTTAGCACAAAGTTTGTGCGACCGCGTATCTAGATATACCATTGAGGAATTCCTAGAAAAAGCAAAAAGCGGGACCCGTTTGGAAATTTATCAATATAAGGAGGAGAAAAAATGAAAGAAGAGTCTATAGGAAGATTACAGGTGCTTACAGATATATAGATAAAAGATGAATAACCCTGCTCGGTTGTGGATGATGTGGGTAAGTTTGTGTTGTTCATAATCGGGCAGGGCAAAAAATAAAAAAGGAGGAAAATAATGAAGTTAGAAGAATTAGAAGATGACCAAGTAGAATCCTGGCTTCGTTCAAACGGAGTTCATCTGCATTATTACAACCCTGATAGGATCTTGGCTAGAGCAGAAGATGGAGACTATGAGGTGTTTGGTAAAGAAGAAATAATACAAAAGGATAAAAATGGGAAAAAATTTATCTCGTATCAAGACAAAAAATATTATCTGATTGGCTTAACTCTTAGTTGTTTTGATGATAGGAAGGAAAAATGAAAGAAAAATGTTTAAATTGCGGATACGCAAACTGGGAGGAGGGTTGGGAGCCCTCAGACGATGGTAAAGGTGAGAGAATGACAGGTATGACCCTCGTTTGTGTGGGTCCCGACGAATGTCCGTACGAAGAATATATAGAAATTGAAAAGGAACTGATAAAGGCAATATATGCGATGATGCAGGGTGAAATACTTCGTCTGCAGAGTCTAAAAATACCTTTATACCGTGATACCCAAATCGTCGTTGTTAGAGATAAATTAAGAGAGATTTTAGGCTATAAAGAATAAAAAGGAGTGTAAAAATGAAAGATGTTGATAAATTAGCTATGGTAATAGTCCTGGGGGTACTGGTTACCCTCCTATATCAGACTATTATTTCAACACATCTTTATAGGCAAAACCGCATTCTGACTACCGAGCTGGTCAGGTTACGGAGTGAAATCAGGAATTTACAGAGTTTACAGATGGAATTAAACCAAGACCTGTCTCCTGTGATATATTTTTTGGAGCAGGTTACGGAGATGCAGAGAAGGATATTAGAAAGGGAGAAATAATGAAATTAAGAAACTGCTACTTTTGCGTGGAATGCGAGGAACTGTTTGAGGGTTTTAAACATTGTCCCAGTTGTAGCAACAGGACTGTCATACCTATACAGCAATGGCTGTATAGAACAAGACAACCTGAGACTACAGCAGCAGAAAAACCGAAACTACCGCTACTACTGACTAAGAAGAGGTGTAGTGAGTGTGAATAGCCTCGTAACTAAAAAATAAAAGATAAGGAGGTTAATATGTTAATAAAAAAAGGGAGTATGGTATTAATGTCTTACAGGGAATATCCAGATCTGAAAATATTAGCTCTAGTTAAAATTAATAAAAATATAGAGACCGACGAGATTTGTAAGGAGTATTTATTAGAACGCCCAGAGGAAAAAGAAATGTATCGTTTCCAAAGTTATCGTTTTGTGAAATGGTTTGTAGATAAGAAATATGGCGATGAAATAGAGTATGTAGAATGGTTTGTGGGTGCCTATGGTATATTGGGATATAAGTAGAGTAGGAGGAGAAAGATGAAAGAAGATGTTTTAAAAAAGGCTTGGGAAGAAACCCTGGCTCTCTGGAAGTATTTAGCGGAGGAGCCAGATGAAATGGTAGAAAACAATTCTGCCCTGTATAGATACGCCTTACTACCAGTGGGGATATGAGATAAGCGCAGGCTGGCATAGACAAGTGCTGGCCAAAGACTTTTATGATTACCTACTAAAAAAAGGAGGAATAACATGACCATTAAAAGGTCAGATTTAGATTTAGAAAGTAAAGGATTGGTCGGTCAGGTGATGCTGGAAATACTGAACCATCCCAGAAAGATTTATAGCACTGATGAAGATTATTTGGTTGGGATAGAGGAGGTAGCCTCCAGGATAATTGACAGCATCAGGGCAGAGCGTGGCGGGGAAGAGGAAATAAAGTGGTTAAAAGAAGAGAATGAGAAATTGAGATATATAATAAGTCAAGTTTTGATGCATCTTATTTTAACCCAAAATTTAATAACGAGTGAATACAAAGGAGATAAGAAAGCTTGATAATGAAACAAAATAATTGCGAGTTTTTCATCCAAGACAGGATATTAGTCCCAAAAGAAGCAGATATAATATCCACCATTAAAGATGACCTATCTACAAAAAATTACATCCCTGTGGGGGATATAGATATAAACACTCATATCCCCCAGCCCTGGGAGGATAAGATTTGGGTCCAATACATAGTTAAGGTTAAGAAGGAAGAGAATATAATACGGGCGAAAGTGGAAAATGAGAAGTTAGAAGAAATGTTTAAGATAGCGGAAGAAATGATTGAATATTTTAAATGGAGGTGATAAAAAATGAACAATAAGATAAAAACCATAGAACAGGCAATATTGGATAAAATTCTATTTATAGGAGAAGAAATACCAGATGGAGTTGCCAAAGATATCCGTCCAAAGTTTGTAGTATTAGGAACACCGCAAGAGTTGATAGACGAAACTACCATAGGTGAAGAATCTGAAAAATAAAGGAAGGTGATAAAAATGAGTGAAGTATTTGGTTTGGTTTGTCCAAATTGCAAGCTTGTTTGGGCAATTTGGGCAATATGGATAGAAGGTTATAGATACTATAATCAGGAAAAAATGATTTCTATTCCTATGCCTAGATATTACTTTCCCCAACCTACGGGGACTGGGAATGATAAATATGTTCATTACTGCCCCAGACCTAATACTGATTTGTCTTGCGGGTGTCTAACGAGCTGGAATAAGAGCTGGAAATGAACTGGGAGGTTTATAAACTACCTGACCGAGATAAAATTACCTATGAGCCTATAACCGATCCTGGGATTGAAATAGGTAGTTATTGGGTAGATAGCAAAAATAACACCTGGAAAGTGGTTAAAATATACGAAGGAACCTGGAAGACAAATAATAAAGAAGTTGGGTTGGAAAAAGTAAGCACGGGAGCGTTTAGAGTTATAAAAATAAAAAGTTTGAAGAGGTATTTTAAGAAGTGTGAGGAAGATGGAAAATGAGATGGAGATAGTTAGGAAAGAGTTGTTAAGGTAGACCCGTTGTTTGATAGGTAATATGATATAATGAAATTATGGATAGAAAACATAACCTTAAAAAAACGGACCTGCCAGGAGAAAATCTTTATATGTTTTCTATCCGCACCTGGCAGGTCAAATATTTTAAGGAGGTAAAATGCAAGAATACCACAAGCGTTTGAAAGTTCAGGAAATAATCTATACAAAGAAAGGTGAACTGAATAGGGGGGATCATAGGGGAGATCAATCCAGGTGACCACTATTCTACCCCTTTCACAAATCAAGGATACTCAACCTCGTCGGGAGCATGGAGACATCTCTGACCTTAAGGAGAGTATCAAAAGATTGGGCCTTTTGCACCCCTTAGTGGTCACACCCGAGTATTCGTTGGTCGCTGGCAGACGGCGCTATCAGGCACTCGTTGAGCTGGGCATAAAAGACGCCCCAGTCTATATAGTCAATCCAAAAGACGGCTACATCAGGTTTCTGATGGCCCTGGATGAAAACCTGAAGCGTAAGGATATGAGCTGGCAGGAAGTGGCTTTAGCCGAGTTGGAAGAGAAGAGGATCTATGAAGAGTGCTATCCACAAAGTAAGAAAGGGCAAGCTCAAGCCCTGGCAATGCATATTAAGGAAGGCCATAATGTGAGTGTAAAAAATACGCTCACATACACTGCAGCTAAATCTAAAGCTTTAGGAGTTTCAGAGGAAAAAATTCAAAAAGAACTTCAACTGGCTCGTGCTATCGAACAATATCCTCGAATTCAGAAAGCCAAAACAAAAAGAGAAGCTTTTGCTATCTTAAGCAACCTCAAAAAGAAGGCCATTCGGCCAACCAGCCCCGAAGGAAAATATGACTGCATAGTAATTGACCCACCCTGGCCTGTTCAGAAAATTGAAAGAGATTGCCGACCCAACCAGACCAAAGAACCTGACTATCCTACAATGTCCATAGAAGAAATAAAGGCCCTTGAAATTCCCGCCGGAAAACACTGTCACCTCTGGCTCTGGACAACTCACAAATATTTACCGGCTGCTTTCTCAATACTGGAAAGTTGGGGTTTTCGTTATATTTGCTGCTTTGTCTGGCATAAACCTGGAGGCTTCCAGCCAATAGGGTTACCCCAATACAATTGCGAATTTGTGCTTTATGGACGAAGAGGAAAGCCTGAGTTTGTCGATACTAAGGCATTTTTTACCTGTTTTAGCGGGGAAAGAGTCCGTCACAGTCAAAAACCAGATTCTTTCTATGAAATGGTAAAAAGAGTAACTTCGGGGAAAAGATTAGATATGTTTTCTCGCCGAAAAATTGAGGGCTTTGAGGGATGGGGTAATGAAGCAGTGGCAGATAGATAAATCATGGTCAGAGCGATTTCTACC
>QLUP01000099.1 GCA_018725485.1 Candidatus Lithacetigena glycinireducens
CCAGCTAATTCCCAGCAAAGGAAAAGCCAATATCTTTGGCTACGATGTAGTCAATCAACCTCAATTAGTGAGGAACCTTATCGGTATTGTCCCTCAGGATGTCATATCCTACGGTTCTTTTACTCCCTATGATTATGCCTATTTTTTTCCTCTTTTAAGGGGTATGGACAGAAATAAAGCCAGAGAAAATGCGGAAAAAGCCCTTAAAGCTGTGGAATTGTGGGACTTGAGAAAGCGATACTGTTTTACTCTCTCCGGTGGAGAAAGAAGGAGAGCAGTTATCTCGGGCATTCTGGCTTCTGATGTAGATTTTCTTATGCTGGATGAGCCCACCAGTGGTCTGGATGCGGTGAGCAGAAGAAAGGTCTGGTTCACCCTGAGGGAATTAGTTAAACTCGGAAAAACCATAATTTTAACTACCCACAACATGGAAGAAGCAGAGATGGTTTCCGACAGAATATGTATTGTAAACAAGGGCAGTAAGGTGGTAGAGGGAACCCTGGAAGTGATAAAAGGACAGGTAAAAGAGAAGTATAGGGTGCTAGTTAAAGGCACAATACCAGGCAAAGAGAGTGTTAAGTTAGGTGACAGAAATATCTATTATACAAGAAATGAAGAAGAGGCTATGGTAGTTCTAAAAGAAGCCCTACATTCGGGATACAAAGCTGAAATATCTCCGGTAAATCTGGAGGATGTGTTTATCAAATTAGTTGGAGGATGGGAAAATGAAAATAATTAGAGATATATTTATCATTGGGTGGATGAGTTTTTATCCTCTTTTTAAAAGCAGTCCCCTGAGTCAACTGGTAATAGTAGGTTTCTTTGGAATAGTTCCTATTATTTTCGTACTGGTTTTAGGAGGTGGAGGAGATAAGCTTTACCACACCATTGCGGGAGCTTCAGTATCTATTCTTGGCTTCGCGGCTATAAATACTATGCTTCAGGATATTTACAACGACAGGTATATAAAACTAAGGGAAATGATGGTGGCTATGCCCATAAATCCTATGTCTTATGCTTATGGAGTTGCCCTATCTTCCCTGTTTTTTTCCCTTCCTGGAGTTTTACTTTTTCTATCTTACCTGTTATTTACAGGGAAAATTTCCTTGTTTTCTCTTCCGGCAGTTCTGACCGCTATCCTGTTGTGCTGGCTTTCAATCTCTGCTATTGGATTTACCATTGCTACCTATATGACCAGGGCTACCCCCATGACCATAAGTGCTACTTCTAATTTATTGGGAATTGTTTTCGTGTTTTTACCACCGGTTTATTATCCCAAAGAAATACTTGGCTCTTTAAGTTTTCTGGGTTTGCTCATACCAACCTCCAATGCAGCCAGTATTATCAGGGGGCTTGCTGGTTTGGGTCCTATGGACTTGCAGAGTTCCCTGCTTCATTGGTCAATGTTAATTCTCAGCTGTATTCTATTTATTTTTATCTCCTACCAAAAGTCTAAATGGAGAGAAGATTAAATACTTCCAGGTTTTTATATTTTTAAGCTATTCTTCTATTTATAAACAAAAGATATTTCATTAAAATAGTATAAATATTGCGCTATAATTCATTTATTATATGAACTATATTATCTATGATATACTATAAGTATATTTTATGTGTAAGAATTACTAATATTAAGTGGATAAAGGTATATGAATAACAGATTATTAGGTTTAGGAAAAAAAGATAGAGAAAGATTGTCGGAACTTATACGGCAAACAAAAGGTTATATCACAGTTAGTGATGCTTCATCTATTTTAAATACCCCCCCTTCTAACACCTCTAAGATACTCTCCAAATTAGCACAAAAAGGGTGGCTTTACCGTATTAAGCGAGGGGCATATATTCCAGTACCTCTAGAGTCCAAAACAGAGACAATTTCTCTCATTGATCCCTTGGTTATTGCTGAACGGTTATTTTCTAAATGCTATATCGGAGGATGGAGTGCTGCTGAGTACTGGGGTTTTACAGAACAAATTTTCAAGACAATTATTGTCATGACCTCAAATAAACCAAAAGATCGGTTTCCGGTCATTAATGAAACAGCTTATAAACTCCGTACTATTCCTGACAAAGCGTTTTTTGGCCTTATAAATATATGGAGAGAGCAGGGAAAAGTATCTATTTCCGACCCTTCGCGAACTATAGTTGATTTGCTGAACGATCCTATGCTTGGAGGAGGAATTCGTTCAACTGGAGATATTTTTTTAAACTACTTGAAATCTGACAAGAAAGATATTGATGTGTTAATCAAATATGCAAAAAGTATAGATAATGGAGCAGTCTTTAAACGCCTTGGTTTTCTTTTAGAGCGTTTTACCCCAGATGAGAAGGCTGCAATAAATATATGTAAATCTAACTTAACAAAAGGTTATTCAAGGTTAGATCCCTCAATTAAATCCGGTAAACTTATTACCCGTTGGAAGTTATGGGTGCCATTAAGCTGGGTAAAGGAGTATCAAATTGATTAGCCGTCAAGAAATAATGGATGTGTCTAAAAATATCAATCTTCCCGTCAGCATCATTGAAAAAGATTATGTACTTGGATGGATATTGGCTGGTATAGCAAATCACCCTGAAATAGGTTCTAATTGGGTATTTAAAGGAGGAACTTGCATTAAGAAATGCTACCTTAATATTTACCGTTTCTCGGATGACCTGGATTTTACAGTTACTCACCCGGATTTACAAAAAGAAAGTTTTTTGGTTAAATCATTCAAAGAAATTACTGATTGGGTATATGATAATTCAGGAATAGAACTACCACATAAGTTAATCAATTTTGAAATCTATAAAAATCTGCGGTCTAAAGTATCTATTCAAGGAAAAATTAGTTATCGCGGACCTATGAGACCTGGTGGAGACCTTCCTCGAATAAAAATAGACCTAACTAATGATGAAGTTCTTATCCAGAAACCAGTGCTATGTGAAATATATCATCCATATTCCGATAGGAATGAAAATCATATGCATGTTTTTTGTTATCCCTATGAAGAGCTATTCGCTGAAAAAATTAGGGCACTGGGAGAGCGGTTAAGACCCCGAGATCTTTACGATGTTATTCATCTTTACAAACAATATCGGGTAAAAAATAGTTCAATAAATATTTTGAAGATATTGGAACAGAAATGTGCTTTTAAGTCCATAGAACTTCCAAATATAGACATACTTAACAATATGCCTGAACTTGCTGAATTAGAAGCGGAATGGGAGAATATGTTAAGTCATCAGGTATCTTCATTACCACCTTTCAATTATTTTTGGCAAGAGTTACCTGAGATATTCAATTGGCTTTATAATCCCTCGTAATGGTTGTTTATAAATAATTTAAATTAAGAGATTATTTACCCTTCTTTATAAAACTTGCTTTTCTGGTAGTAGTCGGTATAAAGCATCTTTAAAATAGCCATGGTGGGAAGTGCTAACAAAGCTCCCCAAAGACCGAGAATTTCTACACCCGCTAAGATAGCTAAAATGGCTGTTGCCGGGTGAATGTTTATCGCTTTACCCACGATTATGGGATTCAGAAATTGAACCTCCATCTGGTTGGCTAAAACTAAAATACCCATAGTTAGAATTACCGATAACCAACCTCCCGTTAAAGCCAGCAGTAAAGCTGGTATTGAGGACACTATCACCCCAACAAAAGGGATAAGATTAAACAAACCGGCTAAGAATCCCATGGTAGTAGCCAGAGGTATGCCAATGATTCCCAGCCCTATCCCTACTATTAAACCAACTATGATGGCTACCAGTACCTGTCCTCTGGCGTAGCTTCCTACGGCTTTATCAGCTTTTTTAGCCAATTCGGTAACTTTTGGCTGGTAAACTTCGGGGAAAGCCTTTAATATACTTTTACCAATGCGAGGTAAGTCATAAAGAAGGTAAGCTCCTAAGAGTAGAGAAGTAACCAGTTGAAAAAGGCCGCCCACCAGGACTACAATTATTTTTCCTCCATGTTCTAGAAGTGATTTTATCCAGAGCAAAAGGCTTCCAGTAAAACCTTCAAGAATATTTTTAAAAGCCAGGGAGGCTTGATTAAAAATCTCCTCCATACCTGAAGGAATTGGTATCAGCAAAATCCTATCGGGTAAGTTCTGAATCCAGCTTAATAATGGTTTTAGTATGGTAGGGAGATCTACTGCAAAACGGGAAAGCTGGACAACCACTTCTGCTAAAAGTACAGATGCTGTGCCAATTACCAGGAAAATCAAAAAATAAACTACTATCACCCCCAGAATCCTCGGGATTCTCCGTTTTTCCAGAAAATTAACCAGTGGTTGAAATAAATAAGCAATTATGAAGGCAAATATCAGTATAGTCAAGGCGTTTTGAGCCCGATAAATTAAATACAATACCAGAAAAAGGACGATACTATAAAAAGCCAGACGAATATACTGGTTCTGCCATATTTTTATTAATGTATCTCTCAGGTTAAGTACCTCCTTTGGGTTCTCCTTAAAAAATCAGAAGTTCCTTTATTTAAATTATATAATAGTCATTATAACATATGTCATGGGGACGGGGTTAATGACAAGTTATGCTTTT